>CAYWIR010000148.1:0-6438 GCA_964458375.1 uncultured Neptunicoccus sp. | reverse complement strand
GCCCCAACAACAACAACATCATAGGTGTGATCTACATATTCATAAGCGGACATAAATTCAGTCTCCGATCAGCCAGCAAAGGCGATTTGGGCTACGGCAAACGCACCAGCGGCGCCGAAGAAGTAACAGATCAAGCGGGTCACAACCAAAAGGATTGGCAATGTCGCCTTGCCGTGAACGTAGTCCACGATGATTTCTTTCAAGCCATCCGCAAGGTGTTTGAACGCAATCAGCAGGAACAAAATCACCACAATGGCTTTAAACGGGTTTTGGAAGGCAGCAACCACAGTGGCGTGATCTTCGCCAATCAGCGGGGCCACAAAGACCAAAAACAGGATGGTCAGTGGGATCAACGCCACGGACAACACTCGAGAGGACCACCATTCGTGAACACCCTCTTTGGCAGAACCGAGGCCGATAACGCGACCGAGATCAGTTTTATAAGACATCCGCGCGCTCCTTACACAATGCAGATCAAGCTGATCGCGGTCAGCACGAAGCTGCCAATCAGCACAATCCAACCTGTCATGTTGACGGTTTTGATTTCATAGCCGAGCCCGAAATCCATAAACAAGTGGCGCAGGCCACCCAGAAAATGGAACCACAGCGCCCAAAGGGATCCGACAAGGATCAGAATGCCAAACCAAGAGGTCAAGAACCCGTCCACGGTGGCAAAATATTCCGCTCCTGATGCAGCGGCCATAAGCCACCAGACGATCAGAATGGCCGCTAGGGCCATGCCTGCGCCAGTGATCCGATTTAGGATCGACACGAGCATCGTAATGGCCATGCGATAGATGGATAGGTGGGGCGAAAGCGGGCGATTGCCGCGGTTCACGTCTGCCATAGGGTCCCTCTTTGGTCAGCTTGTTAGCGCTTGATAACAACAAATAGCGCGGAGTCCCAGAGAAACGCACAATTTTTTGCAAGGATATGCGAGCAATTCGTCGCGTTTCGGGGTGGATGGGTGCAATTTGTGATCACATGATTTTTTATGTGATCACATAACAAAATCACTCAACATTTTTTGTGTCAAATCGCCCAGGCAAAGACACTTCGAGCAATTCGAGCCCGTCAGAACATGCGCTGTAGGTTGTCGTAAACTGTGGCGGCACCACAAATGCGTCCCCAGGGGCGAGCTTTCGGGGGGCCTCCCCTTCCCCTGTAAGGGTCATTTCCCCTTCCAAAACGAAGGTAAACAGAATGTCGCTGCTGTGCTGCGTTGGCGGTGGTGTTCCGCCCGTAAACCGCGCCACTTGCACACTGGCAACCCCTTGGGTCCCGTCACAAATGCCTGTGTCGCGGTGTTCAAACCCCGCAATCCGCCAAGGCTGCCATATGGCGTCCTTTAGCTCATGGCGGACAAATTTCTGGCCCGAAAACACCCGATCAGGGTTCACGGTGTCATTGGGCAGTTCCATATCGTGATCAATGGTGGTTTCGTGATCCGCTGGCACGCCGATTTCAACCACTTCCACATTATCCGATGCCTCTAGCACGCGATGGCGGATTTCTGGTGGCTGGATCACGCAATCCCCCGCGTTCAAAATGAACTCTGGACCCTGATCCTCATAGACCAGCCGCACCCATCCCCGATAACAATAGATCAGCTGAAAACCGATGGTATGATAATGCACCATATCGGGCACAGGACCCCCATCGGGAATACGAATATGGCTGGCAATGATGGACCCGCCCAAACGGTCTGGCACCAAATCGCGGTAAAGCATCCCTGCCCGCCCAATCACCCAAGGGGCCTCATCCGCCAAGCGCCGCACGGCAAAGGAATGCTGGGTTTCTGGCTGAAACAGCGGTGGATTGTGTTGAAAGGCAATCACGGTATTGCCCGACGGCGTTTTGAAAGTGGTCTGACCACTCGCAAACAGCTTTGGCTCCTTGCATGCAAAGCGGATGGTTACAGGGCCAGCCTCTGCATCCCGTTCCAATCGTAAGCGCAGGCCATGCCCTGAAATCACCGCCACAGACGGATCATCCGCAGGGAAAATCTTATCCAAACGAAAGCCCAGCGCCTTTTGGAAATAGGGCATTTCGGTGCGGATATCCTCACACGGAACAAGGATTTCAGCAGTTACAATTTGGGTCGGGTCAACGATAGGATCACTCATAGCGCCATGTGATCCCAATTTTGCGCGCCCCGCAAGCAACGGATGCCTGCGGCGCGGATATTTGAACCAAAAAGAGGCTCAAGTTGGTTAACCACTCCTTAAGAGCCTCTTTTTGGCTCAAATATCCAAAGGACCTAGGACGGCATCAATACCCAATAGTCGAGATCCAGAAGCACCTCTGGCAAATAGCGCCCGTCTTCACCGCGAAGCTGCATCTTGGCGCTGTCACCCTTTGTTGCCACAAGGCGCAGGCGCAGGGCCGTTACGCCCGGTGCATCCACGTCCGCTTTGTCGAGCACTTCGGACCATGCCCGCACCGTATCCCCTGCCAGACACGGGTTGGCATGGGCCCCTGCATTGATACCCGCAATCATTTGTGCGTTTGCAAGACCGTTAAACGACAAGGCCCGCGCCATGGAAATCACATGGCCGCCATAGATCAAACGGGACCCGTCGGGCCGCGCAGAGGTATCAAAATGCACCTTGGCCGTGTTCTGCCACAACCGCGTTGCGATCATATGCTCGGCTTCCTCGATGGTGACGCCATCAACGTGATTGATCTGTTCACCGATCTCGTAATCTGCGGCGCGGTGGGGTTCCCCTGCCAGCGCAAAATCATAGGTGGTGAAATCCAGACCCTCTGGAATGGCTAAATCCGCAGGTGCAATGGCATCTGCCAAGTCGGGAATCACGGTTTCAGGAGCTGGGGCATCCACGTCCCGTTTGCGCACCATAACCCAGCGTTTGTAATCGATCACGACCTCATCGCGCTGGTTCATGCCTTTGGAATGCACCCATACCACACCAGATTTACCGTTAGAGTTTTGCTTCAGCCCAATCACCTCGGATGTGGTGCGCAGGGTATCGCCCGCGTAAATCGGTTTCAGAAACTGCCCTTCGGCATAGCCCAAATTCGCCAGCGCGTTCAGGGACACATCTGGAACGGTCTTGCCAAACACCACATGGAATCCCGCCAAATCATCAAGCGGTGATCCGTTCAGGCCAGATGTTTTGGCAAATTCATCTGAGGAATACAGCGCGTGGCGCGCCGGATAAAGCGCATGATAGAGGGCCCGTTCGCCCCCTGATACTGTGCGGGGCACCGCATGGTGGATCACCTCTCCAACGGTATAGTCTTCAAAGAAGCGGCCTGCATTTGTCTTAACCATTAAACCTGTCCTAATTTCATGTCGGGCGAATAGTCACCTTCCGCCTCTTTCGTCACCGCCTGTGCGCACCGCATCACCCCATTGGCCCCATCAAAGGCATAAGACGGGGATCCATGCAGCGACCAGCCTTTGGACAAAGCCTCGGTCACGCGGTGGCAAAACTGCGATGTGTCATCTTCTGTGATCAAACGGTAAACGATCATGGATATGTCCCCAAAAACGGATTTGGCCCCAACCAAATGTGTACGGAAGCGATCAGCGCAAACAGAACAGCCGAAATCACGATCAAACGAATGTCACGCGCAATTGGCCCGGGTTCTGGTTTGGTCCAGTCTGGTACGGCGCGGTTGATCAACACCATTTGCAATACCGCCCACAGCCCCAAACCACCAAACAGAATGACAGAAGCCACATCCCCGTTGACCAACAAGTGTGCTGTCGCCCACGTGATCATGCCCATCAACATGGGATGGCGGAACCAAGCGCGCATTTTGCCCTTGGAACTGCCCATGCCAAACAGCATCACCGCCAGAAACATCAGCAGGTTGTTCAAATGCCCAATGCCCGCAATCGGCGTATACACGTGCAAATCATCCGCAGTGCGATAGCCAAGAACCATCAGGATGATGGACCCAACCAACAAAAGCGCAATTACACCTTTGGCAGGTCCCTGCCCCATCTTGGCGTCCATCCCAGCACGTGCCGCAGGGGATAGACGTTTCAAGTAATGCACCAACGTCCAAATCAGCACGCCAAGTATAAGCAGTGTCATAACGAATCTCCTTAGTTTTCTGAGGCAGCAATCGCTTCGGCTTTGGCGATCAATGCGCGTGCTGTTACGATATGCAGGTTTTCAACGATTTGCCCATCAAGAACCGCAATCCCCTTGCCAGAAGCCTCAGCCTCTTCGAACGCAGCCATTTGGCGGTGGGCCAGATCAATGTCTTCCTCAGAGGGGCGATAAATATCATTTGTAACAGCCAACTGATCGGGGTGGATCAAGGATTTACCGTCAAAGCCCAGAATACGCCCCTGTTCACAAGAGATACGCAATCCATCTTGATCGCGGAATGCGTTGTGAACGCCATCAATACAGACAAGCCCATAGGCCCGCGCCGCCAACAAACACATCCCCATGGATGTCACCAGCGCCTCGCGGTTTTCGGTGTGTTTTGCATAAAGGTCTTTGATCAGGTCGTTTGACCCCAAAACCATGCCCTTCATCCGCGTGGATGCGCTGGCAATGTCCTGTGCATTCAGGATCGACAGCGGGCTTTCCATCATGGCCCAAATGGCTGTGTCTTTACACTTTGGGTGACCGTCGAGGATCGCCTCTAGCTTTTTCACATCAGCGCCCGAATTGACCTTTGGCAGCAAGATCGCTTCGGGACCTGCCTCCATAATCACGGCTAAATCATCCGTGGCCCATTCGGTTTCAAACCCGTTGACCCGCACCATCAAAGACCGATTGCCATAGTCGAGATCGCGCAAGGCATCTGCCACAAACGTGCGGGCTGATGTTTTCATGTCCACCGCAACCGCGTCTTCCAGATCAAAAATGATCCCATCCGTGGCCAGTGTTTGCGCCTTTTCCAATGCGCGGGTTTTAGACCCTGGAATATACAAAAGCGAACGGAAGGGGCGGTTAGTAGGGTCCATCTGGCGGCCTCTTGGTAGGAGTAATTGCTTGCGCCAAGTGATCAATCACAGATGCCAGCAAAGAGCAACGCTGATGCGACGTTTCGCTGCGGCAGGTAACGGGTGGTTTTGGCGAACTGTTCTACTGTTTTGCACCTCTCGCCCCATCGCGCGGGTCGTTAACTAATTTTTCGGGCTTTGGTGACAGGGTTGGATCATTCCTTTCACGGGTGACGAAGGGGCCGGCTGGTTGGCCGCCTATTCAAAATCGGAAGCAGACCTGTGGCACATATTTTTCGCGACGTGGGCGCTGATCCTCGATTAAAGGCTGATCTCGCCCCTTCGCATGAGACGGAGACGACCGATGCAAAAGACCCTTTTTGCCCTATCCCTCGGATTTGGTGGCGTAATTTTGGCCCATCAGGCGGCCCATGCCCAACAACAGGCCAATTGCGCAGAGCGGACCCAAGTGGTGGAACGGCTCGAAACCAAATATGGTGAATCCCGTCGTTCAGTGGGATTGGCCGCCAACAACGGTGTGGTGGAAACCTATGCCAGTGACGAAAGCGGCACATGGACCATTGTGATCACTTTGCCAAATGGCATGACCTGCCTTGTGGCTGCGGGCAATGCGTTTGAACCCGTGGATGATCCAACCGTGAAACATGGCGACAAAGCCTGATCCAAACGTAAATTCATAACCTCAAGACACCGCACAAGCCTGCCTTATGCGGTGTTTTCCCCGTGCTGCGGTCCGTATTTTCGAATCGTTTGTATACCAGCGCATACAATTAACCGAATTTTGGCGGCGCATAATATTTCAGCAGCCCCTACCAAACCCCGTAAAACCCCGCACACTCAATAACTTGCCCGTTCTCTGCCCTGTCTTAACCGTGCTAGCAGCCAAATGCGCCTTGCCCTGCAAGGCCATTGGCGATAGCAAGCGGTCGAGTTTCACATGACAGGAGTTATAGACATGGCGAGAGCTAAAATTGCTTTGATCGGGTCCGGCCAAATCGGGGGCACATTGGCCCATTTGGCAGCACTGAAAGAATTGGGCGACGTTGTAATGTTCGACATTGCAGATGGGACACCACAGGGCAAAGCGCTCGACATCGCAGAAAGCGCCCCAGTAGACGGCTTTGACGCCACTATGTCTGGCACAACAGATTACGCAGATATCGCAGATGCAGACGTTTGTATCGTAACTGCTGGCGTTGCACGTAAACCTGGCATGAGCCGTGATGACCTGTTGGGCATCAACCTCAAAGTTATGAAATCCGTTGGCGAAGGCATCGCGAAACACGCGCCAAACGCTTTCGTTATCTGTATCACAAACCCGCTTGATGCGATGGTTTGGGCACTGCGCGAATTTTCTGGCATGCCAAAAAACAAAATCTGCGGCATGGCTGGTATCCTTGACAGCGCACGCTTCCGTCACTTCCTTGCCGATGAATTCAAAGTGTCTGTCAAAGACGTCACAGCTTTCGTTCTGGGCGGTCACG
>CAYWIR010000147.1:0-6462 GCA_964458375.1 uncultured Neptunicoccus sp. | reverse complement strand
ACGTCAAAGTGCTTTGACTATGGCACGGCCTGTGTATCGGAACAGGCCGTGATCGCCGACCCTGAGATTGCACGGGAATTGCGCCAAGAGATGAAAATGCGCGGGGCGTATTTTTGCACGCCAGCAGAAAGTGACCGTTTGGCCAAAGTGATTTTCACAGGCAAACAGGCGATGAACCCAGAGCGTGTAGGGCAAAGCCCACGGGCGCTTGCGGATGCGGCTGGATTTTCTATTCCGCCGAAAACGCGGTGTTTGGTGTCTGAAGAAACCGAGATCGGATGGCATCGTCCGTTGAGCGCTGAGAAGTTGAACCCTGTATTGGCGTTTTACGAGGCGCGAGACAGTCAGCATGGCATCGAAATGTCGATCAATATTGCGAAGTTTGAAGGCTGGGGGCATTCCGCCTGTCTGCATTCAAATGATCCAGAGATTGTGGCGCAATTTGCCGCCGTGCCCACGGGGCGCGTGCTGGTGAATACGCCTGCGATTATGGGTGGCATGGGGTATTCCACGGATTTGGAACCGTCCTTCATGTTGGGCACTGGGACGTGGTCAGGCAGCATTACATCGGACAATGTTACGGCGTTGCATCTGATCAATATTAAGCGCGTGGCCTATGAGAGCCGACCTTGGCGCGACATCTATGAGGAGTATGGCGAATGAGTGGGATTACAATTCGGGCGCTGATGCAGATTGACAATTTGCAGCCTAAATTCGCCGCCTACAATGGGGCGACTGTTCAGGGGTCTGTTCCTCTGTCTGGTGATACTGTTTTGATCGGGGAATTTGCGCCCGGCAACGGGGTGTTTTCGCTGATTGACCGTGCTTTGAAGGCGTCTTCTGTGGAAGCAACCACGCAAATGGTGGAGCGGGAGTTCGGCTTTTTCATCCTGCGTTCACCGTCCAATGCTGAAGTCACGGCGGCACGGGATGCCATGCTGGATGAGTTGGGCGCGACCATGGCGGATCGGTTAAAGCCGTCGATCACGAACACGCAGATTATTACAAGCGTTGAGCCCTATCAGGCGCAACTGTTGAACAAATGGCGAAAAGGTTCGCTGCTTGTGCCAGGTCAGACGTTGGGTATTATTGAATGTGCGCCAGCGGCTTATATTTCGATTGCCGCGAATGAGGCGGAGAAGTCTGCTGAGATTGATATGGTCGAGGTTCGCGCGGTTGGGCGGTTTGGCCGTTTGTTTATTTCTGGTTCAGAGAACTCGGTCAAAACGGCGATTGAAGCGGCGACCCAAGCGATTGAAGCTGTGGATGGGCGGACTGAATAATGTCACGGGTTATCGGCGCTGAACATATCGAAGATGCACGGCAACGCAGCCGTATCGTTTTCGAAGTTCTGGCTGGCGATATTGTCACGGACTTAGCGCGGGAAACGGCGGCGCGATTGGGGATAAAGCTGGTCGATGGACCGCTAGAAAGACCCACGGTGGCGCGAACTGATGGTGGCACGGCCATGCGGCGCGGGTTGTATCGGCGGTCGCCCAAATGGGTTGCGCCGAAAGCTGGTGTGAAGCGCACGGCGCGGCGGTTTACCAAGATCGCCCTTGTTGGGGCTGGCGGTGTGGGCGGAAATATCGCGCATCTTGCCGCCATGGCCGATATGGCAGATGAGATTGCACTGATTGATATTGCACCAGGTATGGCGGCGGCTACGGCGCTTGATCTGAACCACACAAGCGGGATCACAGGCGTTAAAGCACGCTGTGTTGGTGGCGAAGATTTAGGCATGGTTGCAGGGGCCGATGTGGTTGTTGTGACCGCTGGCCGTGCGCGATCCCCCGGTATGACGCGGGCCGATCTGATCGATGTGAACACGCGGGTCATTCATGCGGCAGGGGAGGCGATACGGTCGTCTGCGCCCGAAGCGATTGTGATTGTTGTGACCAATCCGCTTGATGAAATGACAGTGGAAATGTTGCGTGCCACTGGATTCCCGCGTGAACGGGTTTTGGGCATGGCGGGGACGCTCGATAGCAGCCGTTTTCGCAATGCGCTGGCCATGGCGGCAGGGGTGACCCCTGCGGATGTGTCTGCGATCACGCTCGGCAGCCACGGGGATGAAATGGCGCCGATCACGTCACTTGCGCGGATCAAAGGGCGGCGATTGGAGCGGTTTTTGTCCGATGAGCAAATCGCGGCTTGTGTGACGGATGCGATCACGGGTGGTGGGCAGGTTGTTGCATTGAAGAAGTCAGGGTCGGCCACAATCGCGCCTGCGCATTCTTCGATAGAATTGATGGATCATATTCGTGGGGCAAAGGCGGGGCCTGTGCCTGTGTCGGTGATGCTCGACGGGGAATATGGCGTGTCGGGTGTTGTGCTCGGGGTGCCTGCGCATTTGGGGGCGTCGGGGTTGGTGCGGGTTGAAGAATTGCGCATCACGCCTGAGGAAACATCCGCACTGAACGCTGCGGCAGAGGCCATTCGCACACGGCTTGGCCAATGACCATTCGGAAATGGAAGTCAGGCGGGCGGTTTGAAGAAATCGGAAGCTATTCCCGCGCGAAACGGGTGGGGCCGTTTGTTTACATTGCAGGAACCACGGCAATTGAGCCGAGTGGCAAGTTGCATGCGCCCGGCGATTGTTATGCACAGAGCGTTTATATTCTGGGTCGCATTGAAGAGGCCCTGCGCGAAGTTGGCGCAGAGATGCGCCATGTTGTGCGAACACGCGCCTATGTCACCGATATTGTTGCAGCGGGTGGATTGGTGAAAGCCCACGGCGAGGTGTTTAAGGGGATTGATCCCGTTATGACGGGCGTGGAGGCTGGGTTAACCCAGCCAGGTATGATGGTGGAAATCGACGTGGATGCGATCATCCATGATGAGGATGGCAACATTCAGTATTGAATTTTGCGCCTGCCTGTTAGCACAGTGTTCTTATGATCATAGAAATTCACACGACCCCAGAGGGGAAAAACCCGCTTTGGGTGCGCGAGGCTTGGGTTGGGTTGCAACTGCCATCGCTAGACAGTGCGCCAGTGAGCATGCCTGTTGCGGAAGTGGGCAATCGTTCAGGACAATCCTTTTTAGGTTCGGTCTTTCGTGGCCTAAAAGACGGTCCTGTGCAAACGACCAGTACACGGTTGGGATATTCGGTGGATGCGAAGATCGCCGTTGGAATTGTTGCATTGAGCAATGAAGATGCGGCGAAGTGGTGGTTGGAGAATGTACCACAGATCATGCGCATAGATACGCCACTGTTGTTTGAAACGACGTGTTGTCGGCCAGTTTGAAGCTGAGATGACCACTTAGAAAAGTCCCAAAATTCATGTGTTGCAACGAATCTGTCCATGTGTACTGTATACAGTATACGACGGGGCAGGGGATAACGCTCCGTTCCATCTGAAAAGGGAGTTTATTCATGCGACTTAAGAAGACTTTGTTTCCAACGGCAGCGGTTGGCGCGTTGCTGCTCAGCTCTGCTGCATTTGCAGACATTAAAGTGGGCTTTATCGGTTCCTTGTCATCGGACACGGGCAAATCGACCCTGCGTGGCGCGGAAATTGCGATTGAAGAGCTGAACGCCAAGGGTGGCGTGATGGGCGAAAAGATTGTCATGGTCAGCGCCGATACGGGCGAGGATGTGACCGAAGGTGTGAAAGCCTATGAATACCTCGCGGAGACGGAAGAGGTGGATTTCATCATTTCAGGGTCAATTGACGATGTGTCCTTGGGTTGGTTGCCACGGATGCAGGAATTCCAAATTCCAACGCTTGATACTTGGACGTCCTATATCGGTATCATCGATATGGTGGTCGAAGATCCCGAGACCATGGCACCGTATTTTATGAACATCGCTTCGGATGAGGCGCTTGCGACGCTGTACATCAACTTTGGCGCGGACGTTCTGAAGAAGGAAATGGGTTGGGACAGCGTTGTCATTTTGGCCGAAGACACGGCCTTTGGTGGTGCAATTACTGGTCTGGTGACAGAAGCGCTTGGCCCTGTGGCTGGGATCGAGGTGAAGGAGATCATCACGTATGATGTGAACACCAATGATTTTGCGCCGCTGTTCTCCAAGGCAGAAGCCTCTGGTGCGGATTTCATTTATCAGGTGTCTTCTGTAAATTCTCAGGTGGTTTCGAGCCAATATGTGAAGTTGCAAGTGCCGATGGGTATGACGGGTGTGAACGTGTCAGCACTTGGCATGGAATATTGGGAAGATACAGGCGGTGCGGGTGGTGGTATTTCCACACTATCCCCTGTTCCATCCGTGGGCTTTGAGCTTGATCCTGCGTCGCAGAAATTTGTCGACACATATCAGGCCAAATACAAGTCACGCCCTGTGATCCCGCACTTTAACGGGTTCAACGCCTATCATGGTTTGAAACAAGCCATGGCAGCTGCTGAAGAAGCAGGCGGGTTCAAGGATGTTAAGAAATGGTCAGCGGCCATGGAAAAACAGGACCTGATCTTGGAAAAAGATGGCAAGCTGTGGTTGCGTTATGGCTTTTGGGGCAAGGATGAGGTTGAGCCTGTGACAGGGCGGACCTATCCGCACAACGCACGTTTTGATCTGACCGCGCCTTACGAGGATGCGCAGCCTTCTATGGTTGTGATCCAGTGGAAAGAAGATGGTCAAGTCGGTGTGGTTTATCCACCTGAGTATGCCACGACGACATTCTCACTCCCAAGCTGGGTGAAGAAGTAAACTAAGCCTGCGGCCCGCTTGGTATCAGGCGGGCCGCTTCGTTTTTCTTAATCCTGAAAAGCAGACCATGAGCGCACATCCCGCCCTTATTGCGCACAGCGCACAGTTCCCGCGCAGTCATGTAACGCTGGCGGATGGTGTACACGGATTTATCGGGTATGCAGCGTCAAACATGTATGTGCTGGAAGGCCCAGACAGTTTGGTGGTGGTTGATACTACCGAAAGCACGGGGGCCGCGACCAACGTGCTGGCCGATTTGCGCAAAGTGACGCAAAAACCTGTTGAGACGATTTTCTATACCCACAGCCATCGCGATCACATATCTGGCGCGTCCGTTTTTGCCCAAGGGCATGATCCAGACATTATGGCATGGCATGGGTTTCAGTCCGATATTGTGGGGGATGTGGCTGGGCCTGCTAAGGCGATGCTGGATCGCACACGCAAGCAGTTCGGTTTTGGTTTGGCCTTTCCTGAAGAGCGCGTGAATTTGGGATGTGGGCCAGGTGATCGACCTGTAGAGGGCATGGGTGCAGGGCATATTCCGCCAAAAACGCTGATTTCTGCAGCCCGCACGGACGCGGTTTTTGCAGGACATCGTGTGGAGTTGGTTCATGCCCCTGGTGAAACCGCGGATCATTTGGTGGTTTGGATGCCTGATAAGAAATTGCTGATTTCGGGTGACAATTATTATCATTCTTTCCCCAATCTTTATCCCATCCGAGGGTCCGTTTACCGCGACTTTGCCGCTTGGGCTGATACGCTTGATTGGATGCTGACCTTGAATGCCGAGGTGTTGGCGCCCGGTCATACCTTGCCTGTGATTGGGACCGACAACATTCGCGAACGGGTCGCCGATGTGCGTGATGCCATTCGATTTGTGATGACCGCCACGGCGGATGCGTTGAATGCGGGGCATAGCATTGAAGAGGCCGCAGCGATGATCGCGTTGCCACCTGAATTGGCAGAGAAACCTTGGCTGCAAGAATTTTATGGGCGTGTGTCATGGGCTGTGCGTGCTTATGCGGTTGGGACGCTTGGATGGTTTGATGGCAACCCAACACAGATTGATCGGCTGCCCCCAGAGACAGAGGCGCGCAATGTTATTGCTTTGGCAGGCGGAGCCAGTGCCGTTTTGAAGGCGGCACAGAGTACAGATGATCCACAGTGGGCGCTGGAATTGGTGGATCGTTTGATTGCGGCGGATATGGAAACGGCACAGGCGAAAACCCTTAAAATATCGGCGATGCGAACGCTGGCGGATCGCACACTGAATGCAACGGCGCGGAATTTTTACTTGGTCAGCGCCAAAGACCTAGAGGATACACTGTGACGCAAATCCTGATCCAAGGGCTGCTGCTAAGCGGGCTATACGCATTGATCGCGATGGGCTTTACGCTGATTTTCAGTATTGGGCGCATCCTGAACCTTGCCTATGGCGCGTATCTGTTGATTGGCGGATATGCCTATTTCTATTTCGCGCAGACGTTGGGTATGCCCAAAATTGCTGGGGTTTTGCTCGCTGCGGTTCTGGGATGTGTGATGGGGTTGATGAAATACCGTTTGTTGGTGAAGCCGTTAAAGGGCGACCATGTTGCGGTTGAGATTTCGTCGCTGATCTTAGCAGTGGTGTTGCAGGCGGGTGTCGTACTGACCTTTGGGGATAGTTCCAAAATTCTGTTGCCCATCATTCCAGGGGTGGAGCGTGTGGCTGGGGCTGCGATCCCGTATTCCAATTTATTTGCGGCGGTGGCGAGCTGGGTGATTTTGATCTCGCTTTACCTGTTTGTGCGCAA
>CAYWIR010000146.1:0-6463 GCA_964458375.1 uncultured Neptunicoccus sp. | reverse complement strand
CTTGGCCGAGGTCGCAAAATCCTTTGCGCCCTTGATCAAAACCACCCCAAAAGCATTGATCCGCCCCCTCACGTATCGCGCAGCCTTCGCGGCCCTTGCTAACTCATTTGCAACGCTGAATGCGGGACGCAAAGCAATCACTTCCTGCGGATACATGCCATCCTTTCGCGATCTAACAGCTATGTTCTTTCGCCACATTCAGGGCCACGCCCATGCGAACTGGTGGGCCGCATCAGGATTAACCCCAGACACAGTTACCTTCGGGCATACAGGACTGGCTGACACCTCACGTTTCGAAGCAGCAATTCAGGCCACAGGCACAAAAACCGTTCACGCGGTCCATGGTGTGTCGGTTGGCTGGAACTTTGTCGCGGCATCAACCACGGCCCATTGGCACTGCCAGCATGACGCGGATTGGCACAATCGGCTGGGCGGATACGGCGAAAACCGCGCTGAACCTTTGGCAAAACCCACTCCGATTGCCCCAAAACGGGGCTGGCGCGTTTATTCGAACTACGCCCATCCAACACATACGGCCTATGCCGCCCGTGGCCTACAGGCAGAACTGGACCTTATCGGCCTTGTCACCTCCGCCGCACAAAAGGCAGGCGTACCGCTCGGTGATATCCTTTGGAATCTGCATCCCGCCCATAAAAACCTGCCAAATGCACAGGTTGAAGCCCTATATGCTGCGTTAAAATCCGCGCAAATACCCTACAACACGGACCCGATCACACATGCAGATTTACAGGGGGAGGCATTTATCCTCACAACCCCGTCTACAATTGCGCTTGATACTTTGTCTGTGGGCAAACTCCCGATCTTGATCCAAACTTACCCCAGCCCAGAAAACGCAGTGGCGGCGGCCTTTCCCTTAAGGGCCAGCTCGGCCACAACCCTCAACGCCGCTTTTGAAGACCTGCGCAAGACAGGGGCACATGCGAAACTGTTCGACACGACATTTGATCGCATCGGCCCCAGCCGCCCGTTCCACATAGGGCAAACCTGAATGGCCCCGTATTTCGTGCTTTTGCTCATCCCATCGGTGTTCAGCTTGCTGAACCCCACACGGGTGCGCCCAATTTTGTTTTATGGCGTTGCCGTGGTGTTCGTGCTGTTTGTCGGCTTGCGGTTCCGCGTGGGGACGGATTGGATCAACTATATCTACATCCACCAACGGGTTGGGTCCTATCCGCTTTCAGATGTCTTTACCGAAAGTGAACCGTTGTCCTACGCGCTGTTCTGGGTGTCATCGCGCCTTTATGACAGCACGTTCTTAACCAACATTGTGGCGGCTATTGTCACCCTATTTGGCATTTTCTACTTTGCGAAACGTACATCTTACCCGTGGATATCGCTGGTTTCGGCCACCCCATACCTGATCATCGTGTTTTCCATGTCGGGCATTCGTCAGGCCATGGCCGTTGGGGTGATGATGTTTGGGCTGGCCTATTGGAACCAAAGAGGACGGGTCAGTCAGGGGCTTTTCGTTGTGCTGGCCTCGCTGTTTCACACAAGCGCGCTGATCAACTTTGTGCTGAATATTTCCACAACCCGATTGCCGTTCTTGATAAAGTTCCTGCTCGTTGTCTCATTCGCTGGCCTGGGCAGTTTGGTGTCGTCTAACCTGCTGTTTTACAGCGACAGCATCGACTTTTATCAAGACGCCTATATCACGTCAGAACAAAGCATCATTTCCCCAGGTGCGTTGATCCATGTGGCGCTGATCTGGGTGCCTGCCGCGATCTATTTGCTGCAACGCCGCCGCATTTCGCGCTTTGTGCTTGATGATCGGCTGATGTTCTTTGGCGCGTGGGCCACGATTTTCTTGCTGCTGGTGTATTTCCTGTCCTCCACAGTGGCGAGCCGCATCACGCTCTACCTCTACTTCGTGCCGATGATGTTCTACCCCGCGTTCCTCGCATCCCTAAGCCCGCAAAAACGCGGAGTTGTTACGCTGTGCATTGTCTTGGTCCACTTTGGTATCTTGGCGATCTGGCTGCTCTATGCGAATAATGCTGCGCCACACATACCCTATCGAAACGTCTTATTTGAAAATCAGGAACTGTACTATTGAACGCAGCGCACTCCAAACCCAACCAGGGATCAGCAGAGTGAGCCAACCCATCCTGCATATCCTGCCAGAAGACGGCATCGGCGGCGCAGAAATTGCGGCCCATAGCGCATCCGCTGCACATCCAAACGTCACTCTTTTGTTCTTGAAAAACACCAATGCACAGGCCGTCGAAGGAGGCACATCGAACGTGCGCTACGCCGCTACAAATCGCGGGTTCTCCCGTCAGAGTTTTCGCACAGGGCTGTCCATTTACGACGCGACCAGCCCAGCGATTGTGGTGTTTTCCCTTTGGAAATGTTTCCCACTTTTCCTGCTGTTGCGGATTCTGCGACCCAAAATGAACGCGGTGTTGATGTTGCACTCGTCCAAGCACATGCATGTGTTCGATTGGTTCTGCACAAGAATGATGCAACTTATGGCAAACGAAGTTTGGTGCGATTCAAAAAGTACGCTGCACCGACTTCAAAAATCACACCGAAAGAGCACGCGCATCGTTTCGTTTCTGGCCCATAAACCACAAGCCGTGGCCCCTGCGAACCCAGTCCCAAGGTTCATCTATTGGGGGCGCCTAACGCAGGTCAAAAACCTGCCATTGGCACTGCGTCTGTTTCACAAAATCCATGCAAGTCACCCAAAGGCACGGTTTACGCTTATCGGACCTGACGGCGGCGAACTTGCAAAGCTAAATTCGATGACGGATGAGCTGAACTTAACAAAAGTCGTTGATTTCATGGGGGAAAAAGATTGGAAAGCCATTCAATCCCACGCCGCAAATGCCAGTTTTTTCATCCAACTCAGCCACTTTGAAGGCATGGCCATGTCCGTGGTCGAGGCCATGCAGCTCGGCCTCGTCACTATTGTCACGCCTGTCGGGGAAATCGCACAATATGGCAAAGACGGTGAAAACTGCATCCTGTTTCAGGACGTGGATCAGGCAGCCGCCGCGGTGAACCGTGTTTTGTCAGAGCCGAATTCCTATCAAAAACTCAGCCAAAACGCGCAAGAGACTTGGGTGACTCAATCAACCTATGCGGATGATTTTTACGCGACATGCCTTGCGCAAGTCGCTAAAGTAAACCAGCTTAACACCTAAACCAAATAACGCTGAATTTCTGTGTAATGAATCCGATAGAACACCTCGTCCGAATTGAAAAACCCGCCAATATTCTAGATTTGGGTGAGGTTGATATCGCGGCTCTGAAAACCATTGTGTCCAAGACATCAGAAACCGTTTGGCAGCGTGAAAATGCAGGCAAGGAAAACAATTTTGCCTGCTTCCACCACACGCAACACATCATCTTTCGGTTCATCGAAGGGATGCGCGATCACCGTGTGTCCTATGCCACGCAAATGTGGCCCATGTGGCAACCTATTTTGATGCCGATTATGCAAAAGGCCATTGAACCTTATGGCTTTAAACAGCCCGAATTTCCCAAGGCGATGTTGGCGCGTTTGATGGCAGGCTACGCCATTGATCCCCACTATGACGGGGCGGGGTCAAATCTGCACACCCACAAAATTCATGTGCCTTTGTTCACCAACCCAGACGCTATGTTTCACATTGATGGGGATGAATTTCACCTTCCCGAAGGCCGCGCTTTTGAAGTGAACAACATCAAACGCCATGGCGTAAACAACGGCGGAACCGATCCGCGTATTCATTTCATTTTCGAAGTGTTCGATGCCGCCGATGACACATAGCTTAACGCCCGCACTCTGGGGTTACATATCATGGGACGGGGCGAAGCCTTTGCGGGCCAAAGCCCCAAAAGACAGCGTACAATCCAAATTCAAACATGGCGTGATCCAGCAGAACAAACGTCAGATGGACAGCAAACTGGCCTTCCATTTTGCTCAAAATCAGGCGGGTGCCACACAGCAAGTGGCCAGTTTTGGACGCATTTGCCATTGGCCAGACATCTCGCAAACAGAATTGCAAAACCGAAATCAAGCGCAGATCATCGCGCAAAATTTCAATCCTGATCTGACGTTCCTCTCAAAACTCGCAGGTGATTTTGCTGCTGTTTTTTGGGACGAAGCCAGCCAAACGCTCACCCTGATCCGCGATCACCTTGGCACACGCCCGCTGTTTTACCTGCGCAGCAAGGACCGTTTGTTCTTTGCCTCAGATATCCAAAGTCTGCTGCCCTTTTCTGCCGATCCAGATGCGCTTTATGAGCCCAAGGTCCACGAGTTTTTGAACGCCCAGCAGGATGGAAGCCCAGATCGCACCATGATTGCGGATATTTTTCAGGTCCCCCCCGCAACAGCGTTGCGCCTGATGCAGCATGGGCAAAACAGCGTAACCTACTGGCACCCAGATGATGTACCTGTTTTACGACTTGGGTCTGAAAAGGCGTATGTTGAGCATGGGCAAGCCTTGTTAAAACAAGCGATTATTGAACGTATCCCACCCCAGTCGGTCCTTGGTCTGCACATTTCAGGTGGGCTCGACAGCACGACAATCGCAGCGGTGGCGACGGATCACTGCCGCGCTGCGGGTCTTTCAACACCCGTGGGAATGTCTTGGCAACCGGTGGTGGACCCAGCAAATGAGCCTTCTTATGATCAAGTCCTGATCAACTATTGCGCCGACACTTTTGGTATTCAGGTACACGGGGCAGGGATTGACGCGGATGACGTGAAACATCTGATGGCACAGGACCCTGCTACCGCAAATGTGACATCTGATTTGCTGTTGGAAATTGGGGCGCAAAATCAGATTGCGTCGCTCGATTGCCCGCTTGTTTTGTCAGGATGGGGTGGGGATCAAAGCCTTTCCATCGCAGGGCGCAGTTGGAAACGCGCCGCTTTACCCCAAGCCCTGCATCGCCTTTGGACGCGATTGCGCTATGGTGCGCCACCGCCCATAACATCTTATTCCAAAAACACGGATGGTCTTGTCGAAGCACACGAAAAACGTCTGCGCAAAACCCATGGGCAATCGGTGCGGGACAGCCAAATCGCGATGCTGACAGCCGGCACTGTCCAGCATCGCATGACCTGCTGGTCGATGTATTTTGCACCCCATAACGTGCAACACGCCTTTCCGCTGTTGGATCGTCGGCTTGTGGAATTTGCGCTTGGCATCCCTGCACGCCATTATGTTGGCCCGCGCTACAAGCGCCATTTTATGCGCCAATTGATGAAGGGCCTTGCCCCAAACCGCATCCGCTTGCGCCTTGATAAGAATGAACCAGCCCGCTTTGACAACAGCAAGGCCGCCATGGCCGATTTCGCACCAACACTCGCCCAGATGGTCAAGGATGCCAGCGAAAACAATCCACGCTGCGATCACCTGAACATGGATAAGCTGCACGCTGACCTAGACAAAGCCGCCACAGGAGAATCCCGCCTAAGCGGAAAGCTGTTCCGTGCAGCAGCCTTTGTGCTAAATGGACAGGTGCGCACCCCTTCCAAAGGACCAAATCCATGACCAGAACACCCACCGCTCATCCTTTTGCAAATCTGGTTGCGGCAGATCGCTTGGCGTCTTTTATGACGGACGATTTCGAACGGCGCCCTGTGTTTCTGGGGCCTGCGGCGAATGCGGATCACGGGTTTGACTTGCGCACCTTTTTTGAAACGCTGCGCGATACAGTTTGGCCAGAAAAAGCCATCAACTTCGTACCCAACGGCAAGCACACAACCTGCCCAGAATTGAAGAGCAAGATGCTCTCCTCTGATCTGCGCTTCACGCTTGATCGTATTCGCGCAGCACGGGCCATGAAGGCCACTATTATGACCATTCAATTCCAGCGCTTCCACCAAGGCTTGCGCGACTTGATGAACAGCATCAATGCCAGCGGATTTTACAATGCAAAGGCCAACGTCTATTTCACCCCAGCGGGGGCCCAAGGTTTTTTGCCCCATTGGGACCGCCACGATGTGTTTGTTTTGCAAATCTCAGGCGAAAAAGAATGGCACATTTCCAAAGAGACAGACTGCCTGCACCCAACCGAAAATGATCATTTCACTGTCTATAGCGGATTTGAATTGGGCGAGAAAACCGTCACTACCTTAAAACAAGGGGAGCTGTTGTACGTTCCTCGCGGCTTTGGCCACTATGCAAAGGCGCTCGATTCAGACAGCTTGCATGTGACCATCGGCATGAGTTCGATCTACTGGAACAATGTAGTCAAAAGCCTTTTGCAAAAGATGGTGTTTGAGACGCCAACCTTGCGCACATCCGTAACCCACGATGGGCACGGGCTTGACCCCAGCACAGTGGATTGCAGCGGAGTATTGGAACATCTGCAAGGCATCACCGCCGAACAGTTACAGGACATCATACGCGATCAAATCGCGACCCGCCGCAAAGAAGAAAACATTTTGATGGGGCAAATGATGGGCAAAGATATCGACGATTTGATGGGCTAGAACGTT
>CAYWIR010000145.1:0-6497 GCA_964458375.1 uncultured Neptunicoccus sp. | reverse complement strand
TGTGAGGCTTTGGCGTGTGTGCCCTGTTAGCAGCGCGTTTTCTGTGAGCGACATGTCGGGGGCTGCGGCGTGGCCGAGCCGTTCTTCGGGGGCGGCCAAGAGACCGAGTTGGCGGCGTTGGTTTGGGCCGATGCCGCCGATGTTGTCACCCTTTAGCTTGATCGCGTCATTGGTGACGTTTTCTTCGCCTGATAGGGCCAGCAACAATTCGTCCTGCCCGTTGCCTGCGACACCCGCGATGCCGAGGACTTCGCCTGCGTGCAGGCTGAAGGAAATGTCACGCAGCGAGGTGCCGAATGGATCTGCGGATTGCAGCCACATGTCGTTCACGTCCAACAAGCTGGGACCCGGGGTGTAGGGGCGTTTTGATGGGGTCTTAAGCTCGGTTCCTACCATCATTTCCGCCATGGTTTTTGGCGTTTCTTCGGACGGGACACAGGTGCCGACGACCTTGCCTAAGCGCAGGATCGTGGCGTTGTCGCAGATGGTGCGGATTTCTTCGAGCTTGTGCGAGATATAGAGGATCGAGGTGCCTTCATCGCGCAGTTTGCGCAGGGTTTGGAACAGGACCTCTACTTCTTGTGGGGTTAGGACAGATGTGGGTTCGTCCATGATCAGCAGTTTGGGGTCTTGTAACAAACAGCGCACGATTTCGACGCGCTGGCGTTCGCCCGCAGACAAATCCCCGATGCGGCGGTCTGGGTCGAGCGTGAGGCCGTAGTTCGCGGAAACTTCGCTGATTTGTGCGCTAAGGGCGGTATTTTCAGGTGGGTTTTCCATGCCGAGCGAGATGTTCTCGGCCACGGTTAGGGCTTCGAACAGCGAAAAGTGTTGAAACACCATGGCCACGCCAGAGGCGCGGGCTTCGCGGGGTTCGGTTGGGGTGAAGGGGGAGCCATGCAAGTGCATTTCACCGCTGTCAGGGCGCACAAGGCCGTAGATCATTTTGACCAGTGTGGATTTCCCAGCGCCATTTTCGCCAAGCAAGGCATGTACTTCGCCCGGTTGAATTTCAAAACCAACGTCATCGTTTGCAATGACGCCTGGATAGGCTTTGGTCAGGCCAGACAGGTGTAAGAGTGGTGTCATGCTGTGGCCTTTTTATGGGCAGAGGACGTAGTGCTTGCATTAAGTAATTCGGCGGCGAGCCCAATGGCAATGGCTTTGGGCGTTTTACCAAGCTCACGTTGTCCAATTGGACAAATAATGCGAGAAATTTGTGCAGAGGCGTGACCAAGATCAGTCAATTTACTGCTAAATCGGGCGCGTTTGGTGGCCGATCCAATCAAACCGAGGCTGGCATGGTTGCGCGAGAGAATCGCGTGGCACAGGTCGAGATCGAGTGCATGAGAGTAGGTGAGTACAACGTGATGCGCCGTGTCTGGAGCATGTTTTACGGCGTCTGAAGGGTTTTGCGCGATGAGGTGATTTGCGTGGAGCGGAATGTCCGCGGGGAACCGATCGGCGCTTGTGTCGACCCATGTGATGTCAAAGGGCAGGCCATCAAATGTGTCCACAATGGCACGCCCCACGTGACCCGCGCCATAGAGCCAGAGCGGTGTTTTCTGTTCGGTCAGGGTTTCGAGCAACCAGCCGCCCAGCCAGATGTGGCTTGGGGCTTGGCCAGAATTGCGCAGTGATTTGAGCAGGCGTTTGAAGGCGAGCGGTTGATCGTCCTTGCCACTGATGTTGCGAATGTAGGGGCCAGTTTCAGGGGGGAGCGTTTCGGGCGTGAAAGGTTCGAACACCAGCACAACGTTACCCCCGCAGCATTGGCCGAGTGCGGGGCCAAGCGGGATGTTCAGCGCGGTTGGTTTGGTGACAGTGCGTGCAAAATCGCTGGCTTGTTGTTCCAAGGCGCCGCCGCCGATGGTGCCTGATTGGCCGTCTGCCCAGATGAGCATAGAGGCACCAGCTTCGCGTGGGGTGGAGCCTTTGTGATCGGCGACCAAAACGCGGGTGACGGTGCCGTGCTGTGCGGTTGCGGCGCGAATGGCTTCTAGGTTTAGTCCCATGTTTGACCTTTTTGGCGCGAAACCGCTTTGAGGATTTGTTCTGCTGTGGCGGGTGCTTGCAGGTCTGGATAAACTGTTCCATCGCCTGTGGCCGCCACGGCATCCGATAGGGCAAGGAAGGCGGAAATGCCGAGCATGAAGGGCGGTTCACCCACGGCTTTGGATTTGTAGATTGTGTCTTCGGTGTTTTCACCTTTGTCCCAGAGCGCCACGTTGAAGATATCGGGGCGGTCGGAGCAGGCTGGGATTTTGTAAGTACTGGGCGCGTGTGTTTTCAACACGCCGTTGTCATCCCAAACCAGTTCTTCGGTGGTGAGCCAGCCTGCGCCCTGAACGTAGGCCCCTTCGACCTGTCCAATGTCGATGGCAGGGTTCAGCGATTTGCCAACATCGTGGATGATATCCGCGCGCAAGATGCGATTTTCACCTGTGAGCGTGTCGATGACAACTTCGGTGACGGCGGCACCATAGGCGAAGTAAAAGAAGGGACGGCCTTTGCCTGCGACGCGATCCCATTCGATTTTCGGTGTCGCGTAAAACCCTGTTGAGGAGAGCGAGATGCGGTTTTGATAGGCGAGGGCGACAAGGTCGGCGAAAGAGATGGTTTTGTCGCCAATGTGAACGCCGCCTTGGGCCATGCGGATCTCTGAAGCGGCGAGACCGAAATGTTCGGCGGCGAAATCGATCAGGCGCATTCTAAGCGTGTGGCAGGCGGCTTTAACCGCCATGCCGTTCAGATCAGAGCCTGAAGAAGCGGCAGTGGCCGAGGTGTTGGGCACTTTTCCTGTGTCCGTGGCGGTGATTTTCACAGTATCAAGAGGAACGCCAAATTCGGTGGCGGCAACTTGGGCGACCTTGGTGAACAGACCTTGGCCCATTTCGGTGCCGCCGTGGTTTAGGTGGATCGACCCGTCAGAATAGATGTGAACGAGGGCACCTGCTTGGTTCAGGTGCGTCAGTGTGAAGGAGATGCCGAATTTCACTGGGCTTATGGCGATGCCTTTTTTCAGGCGCGGGTTTTCATGGTTGAACCATTTTACCTGTTCGCGTCGCTTGGAGTATTCGGATTTTTCCAACAGTTCGATCATGATCTGATCGGTCACAGAGTCCGTGACCTGCATGTGGTAGGGGGTGGTTTGTTCGATCCCGCGACTGTGGTTGGCATAGGCGTTTGCGGTGCGGATGTAGCTGGCATCCACATTTAGGTCGTGCGCGATATGATCTATCACCCGCTCGATCCCGACAACCCCTTGTGGGCCACCAAAACCGCGGAAGGCCGTGGCGGAAACGGTGTTGGTTTTGAGGCGGTGAGATGTGATTTTCGCATGGGGTAGATGATAGGCGTTGTCAGCGTGCAGCATGGCACGGTCCGCCACAGGAAGCGAGAGGTCTTGCGCCCAACCACAGCGGCAATATTGAGTAAATTCAATGCCTTCGATAAGTCCGGCGCCGTTAAATCCGACAGTATAATCAATGCGGAAATCGTGGCGTTTGCCTGTGATGACCATATCATCATCGCGGTCATATCGCATTTTTGCGGGGACGCCGTGTTTGGCGGCAATGATGGCGGTGGCACAAGCGAGGCTGTTGCCTTGGCTTTCTTTGCCGCCGAACCCACCGCCCATGCGGCGTGTTTCTACGCGGATATTGTGGAAGGGGACGCCAAGGGCTTCGGCCACTTTGTGTTGAATTTCTGTGGGGTGTTGGGTGGAGGAATGAACGGTGATGTCACCCTCATTCGGAACTGAAAGGGCGGCTTGGCCTTCGAGGTAGAAATGTTCTTGGCCGCCAATGTCGATGCTGCCCGAAAGGGTATGTTCCGCCGCTTTAATCGCGTCTGTGGCGTTGCCCTTGGCAAAGACGATTGGGTCTTCGAAGGTGCTGTCTGCTTTGATCGCATCCTCGATAGAGAGGATCGATTTGAGCGGTTTGATTTTGACAGTGCCGAGCGCGGCGGCTTTGCGTGCGGCGAGGTGGGATGTGGCAACAACAAGAAAGATCGGTTGGCCGACAAAATGCACGGATCCATCTGCAAGCAGGGGTTCGTCGTGGTTGGAGGGGGAAACATCATTGGCGGCGGGTAGATCGTCAGCGGTTAGAACATCAATAACGCCATCTGCGGCGCGCACAGCCTTGAGGTTCATTGAGGTGATGTTGCCGTGGGCCGTGTCAGACAGGCCAAAGGCCAAGTGAAGGCAATTGGCGGGTGTTGGAATGTCGTCAGTGTAGCGTGCGGCCCCTGTAACATGCAGTTTTGCGGCGTCGTGGGGTGTGGGTTTGTGGACGGTCATGGCGTGACCTCCAGCACATTGGAGGCCAGCCCTTGGGTTTCGTCAAAATACCTTTGTAACAGGTTTTGTGCGGTTTGCGCACGGTAAGTGGCAGAGGCTCTTGCATCGCTAATGGGTTGATAATCTTCGGCGAATTTTGCCATGGCGGCAGAAATTGTGTCTTGCGCCCATGGCTGGCCAATGAGCGCGGTTTCAACGGCAAAGGCCCGTTTAGGGGTGGCGGCCATGCCCCCGAATGCAATGCGGGCGCTGTCCACGACGTCGCCTTTGCGGGTGATGTTGAAACAGCCGCACAGGGCAGAGATGTCTTGGTCAAAGCGTTTGCTGATTTTGTAGCATTTCAGATTGTCGGGTTGGTCTGGGATGGCGAGACCGATGACAAATTCCCCTGCTGCGCGGTCCTGTTTGCCGTAAGCGATGAAGAAATCCTCTAGCGGCATGTTGCGGAAATCGTCGCCGCGTCGCAGGTAAATTTGTGCGCCCAAAGCGATCAGGGCGGGTGGGCTGTCGCCGATAGGGGAGCCGTTGGCGATGTTGCCCCCAATGGTGGCTGCGTTGCGGACTTGGGTGGAGCCGTAGCGGCGGATCAGCTCTGCGAAGCTGGGGTATTTTTCGGCGACAGCGGTTTGGAGTTGTGACAGGGTGACGGACGCGCCAACAGCGAAGCCGCCGTCGGAAACTTCGATACCACGCAGGTCTTCGATTTGGCCAACGAAGGCGACTTTGGGCAAGGCCCGCAGGTCTTTGTTCACCCATAAGCCCACGTCCGTTGCGCCACCGATCAGGGTTGCGTCGGGGTTTTCAACGTACCAATCCGCCAGTTCGTCGGAGGATTTTGGGACGAAAGCGGTGTCGGATTCTATGGTTTCTGTCGTGTGCGACTTATCTGCTGTTAAGTGCTTTGGCTTTGGGTACTTTTCGGCCGCTTCTGCGGCGCGGATGATCGGAGCATATCCCGTGCAGCGGCACAGATTGCCTGCCAATGTGTCATCGTGGTTTGTGTCACCGTTCTGATGTGCGGCGGCCATCGACATGATGAAGCCTGGTGTGCAAAAGCCGCATTGCGACCCGTGGTGGTCGATCATTTCGGATTGGACGGGGTGCAATGTGCCATCGGGTGCGGCCAGTCCTTCGACAGTGCGCACAGATTTGCCGTGCAGTTGTGGCAGGAACAGAATGCACGCATTGAGCGCCTTGGCCCCGTCACCATCCGTGACCATCACAGAACAGGCTCCGCAGTCGCCTTCATTACAGCCCTCTTTGGTGCCTGTAAGGCGCTGATCTTCGCGTAAATAGTCCAAAAGCGTGCGCGTGGGGTTTTCGCCTTCCACGCAAACGGTCTCTCCGTTCAGAAGAAACTCGATTTTCATAGGAACAACCCGCCACCTTCTTTGCACATGGTCATCTTGCTTGGTATCCGATGCGGCGTAAAACACCAAAGCAACCCGTCAAAGGGTAGCCATTTTAAACGGGATGTTGCAAGGAGTTTTAGGGATTTAGGCGTGTTTTGCGGTGTAGAGGTCTGGCAAGAAACCCGAGAGGATCGTCATTTCTTCGATGCAATGCTGGCGTAAACCATCAAGGGCCGTGAGGTTGCTGGTTTCGCGTCGAATGATCCCCGTAAGGATGGGTACGCGTGGCTTTACATCGCCGAGCCAAAAACGGCTGCGCATGACGCATCCCGTGGCGGTGTCTTGGACAAGGTGTAAGACGTGGCCCGTCCAAAGCGGGAGGCCGAGGGGACCAACACGGGCGTAGATTGCGGCACTGACACCAGCGGCTTGGAAGCGTGTGGTGTCGAGGATGGCAGTTGGATCGCGAAAGTTGATCTTGAGTTTGAGAACCTGATCGCCGCCGAGTTTTTCATGCACCAAATGGGTGCCGCCAATGTAATCGCCCGTATCGCGCGGGCCTTTCCAATCAGACCAGATGTGGGCTTCTGGATGCCAGCGTTTGTAGTCTTCGGTTGTTTTGACATGGCTGAACCACCATTCGACCATGGCGCCTGAACAGTTTGGCATATCTGTGCGGGCAGCGACGAAGCCTTGGCCGTTTGAAAGAATCTTTGCTCAATCCTCATCTGAATGGGGATCTTGGTCTAGGATCTCGTTCGCGTTCGACAGGAGCAATTAGATGACCTTGCGATAGTCGAGCGCGTCCATCACGTCGTCGTCCACTTTGCGGTAGATAT
>CAYWIR010000144.1:0-6566 GCA_964458375.1 uncultured Neptunicoccus sp. | reverse complement strand
GACAATCGCTCAACATGCGTAAACCAGCTCCAACCCCCTGCAAGTGTCAAAGCACTCGCAGGCCGATTACGGTCTGTCTGTGCAATCGGGCGATAGTAAACGGAACTCATGCGCTCAATACCTTTCGATAATAGACAACCTTTTCACGCTGCTCAAAACCCAGTTTCTCATGCATCAATTGCGAAGAATAATTGCTCAACTCCACATCAGAGCCAAATTCTTTAAACCCAGCCCGCTCTGCCCGCGTGATAAGAAACTCAATCAACGCCTTGGCAACACCTTTGCCGCGGTATTCATCATCAACCCAAACACCTTCCAAGAAAGGCACAGGTTGTGAATCGCATCCATTTGCATAATCCCGCAAGGCATATTCAGCAAAACCCAAGGCATAGCCGCCCGCCTCTGCAACAAAAGCGGATCGCTTCGAAGATTTACCAATTCGATGGATTTCCGCCAGCAAAGCCTCGTCCGTGTGATCGGCCCACAACTTGCGGTACATGCCCAGCCACATGTCTGTGTCTGCCCCCCGCATTTCTCGTATCGTGACGTCCAGATCCAACCCACTACCCGCTTTTGTCCCAACGCACCGCCATCTGTGCGCTCACCCCTGCCAAAGCAGCAAAAACAAACAAAATCAAGCCATAGCGTATCTCAACCGAACCTTGGAACGCACCAACGATGCCAACACCAATCATCCCAAACGTAAACCGTGACGACATGGCAAAGGCAGACGCCGTTCCTTTCCGCGTTTCGAATTGATCCATAACGCCCGTCAGCGCGTTGTTTCCAACCACATGCATCAGCGGCATCATCAGCAGCCCTGGCCCGTAAATCGCCCAACGCCCCAACAGGCCAAAGGCCGCTGCAAACAACACCACGCCACATGCCATAACCAACATACCCTGGATCAACAGCGTGGCTCGATACCCAATCTGCCCAACAACAAAGATGTTTATAAAGTTTGATAAGCCAGCCAACAACGCACCTGCCGCAAAAAGCCACGCATATTGCTGCACGGACAGACCATAAGTCTCCATATATAAAAACGGCGTTGCAGCGACATAAACAAAAAACACTGCATTCATGCAGGACAACGAAAACAAATACATCATCGCCACAGGGTTTTTTAAGATACCAAAATACCCAGACAAAACGCGACCAAGCGCCATTGGATTGCGCCGCGCATCCTCCAGCGTTTCGGGCAGCTTCACAACGCTCACAGACGCAGCACAAACAGCCCCCATCGCCAAACCCCAAAAGATCAAGCGCCATCCCCAGTTCGCAGACAGCCAGCCCCCTAATATCGGGGCCACCATTGGCGCAATCACCATAACAACCATGATCACTGATTGCTTTCTGGACAGTTCATCCCCTGAATAAAGATCGGCCAGCAAAGCCCGCCCTGCGACCAATGCCGCGCTCCCCATCAAGGCTTGAAAGAACCGAAACAAAATCAGCATGTCCGCTGACGTAACCAAAGCACAGGCCACCGAAAAGACGCCAAAGCCAATCAAACCAAAAATCAAAACAGGCCGCCGACCTACCGCGTCACTAATCGGCCCCGCAAACAAAGGCCCAATCGCCGTCCCCAGCAAAAAAGATCCGATAGAATACTGCACCAACGCTTCAGAAGCAGCCAAATCCCGTGCAATCATGCCAAGGGCAGGCAAATAGGCATCAATTGCAAAGGGGGCCAACATAACAATGCCTGCCAACAGCATCAGCAGGCTTTTCTCAGATCGAATTGGGTCAAATTTCACAGGGGTACAATCTCAAATTTTTCTCAGGCTACAACGCGGCTGGACTTGATACCACATCTAAACGCGTGTCCGCGTCACTCCCAATCGCAAATATCGCTTCTGCATCAAATTCCTGCGCCAACCAACGCGCCAAAGCCACAGGATCATCCGTTGCCGGCCGCTCGACCGCATCCATAACGATCCGGGATGGGGCCCAAATGGACAGCTGCCCATTCTTAAGCGCCCAATCCATTTCCGTGCGTGTGCCAACCACAACGCACCTTGGATCACGGGCTGCCAAAACCCAGGCATTTTGCTCAATCGCCAAAAGATCAAGGCGCTGATCCGCCTCTACATCTCCTGTTTTTATACCGCGCACTCCTGCTTCCAAGCACAGCACGACAGGCTTACCCATTCTCTCAATCGCATCAACCCACGCTGACAAAGTATCCCCTTGCGCCACTTCATTGGGGCAAAAGACAACAACGGGATGCACTGCAACATCTGCCACATCCGTTGCATCAGTCGTTTGTTCACGGACAATTTCAACACCCAACGATCCTGGACCGCGCTCCGTTTTTTCGATCCGAACAAACACGCGCATGGCAAGCGCATGTTGCAAAATACGGTCAGCCACCCGCTCTGCCAATGTTTCCAACAGATTCAATCGTTCTGCTGCCAACTCCGCTTCAATCGCTTCTGTGATTGTATCATAGGACAGCACCGCATCCACATCATCGCTTTGCGCCCCATCATGCCGCGCAACCTCCAAAACGACATTGAACCGCAAGCCTTGCATCACATTGCGTTCTGATTGAAAGGCACCGATTTCAACGGACTTGGCATAATCACGCACCGCAATACGATCGAGCGGCAGATCCCCCGCTGTCGCCAAAGAACGCGCTTCAACCGTATCAAATGCCAATTTAATGTCTTCACCCATGACAAACGCCTCCGCCAAATCTTGTTGTCTGCAGCTACTCAATTGTTGTGAAAAACCCAGCAAATCAAACACACTGGAAACCTGCACCGTTCTCGCTAAACTATCTCTATGAAAACAACCATACTCACAGCATTATTTTGCACAGTTGCAGCGGGCACATTTGCCTGCACCGCGCCCACCCTTGGCGCAAAGTTTCACACTGTTATTCCGCAAAAACCAGATCAAAAACTCTTCTCAGAAGCCGTTTTGGCCCTGACCAATTTTGAACGCTGCAAAGTGGGTAAAGGCACACTTGGAACCCATGCTACCCTGCGCAAAGCCGCGCTCATCCACAGCCGCAATATGGCCAAGACCAAAGTGTTCAGCCATACATCCCGCGCTGGGAACGCCAAAACCGTCAAAGACCGCGCAAAATTGGCAAATCTAAAATGGCGCTGGCTCGCTGAAAACATCGCCTTACAAGGGCGCTACCAATTCGGTGATCGCGTACCGTTTCGCGTTATCGACGCAAGTGCCTGTAAGTTTGCAAACACGAAAACAGGCGCCCCCATCCCTGCACATACATACGCCAGCCTTGCTAAAGACGTGACAGCTTCATGGATGGCCTCCAAAGGCCACCGCAAAAACATCCAATCACGCTACGCTGGCCGCATGGCCGCAACATTGGTTTTTGAGGGATCGGGGGATACCTGCGGAAAATACTACATCACGCAGGTCTTCAGCAACTGATCAGCTTGGTTTGTAAAACAGGTGCACGCCAACTTGCGCTGTGCGACGGAACTTACGTGACCAACTCGGACGCACCGCTGTTGTATGATAAAACAGCGCCCCACCCGTAATCTTGGACAAACGCCCATCCAATTTCAAACGCGCCATCTTTGCCACGCGCACATAGGCTTTCTGCTCGTTGTACACTTCAGCTTTGCCATCACACTTATAGGAAAATTGGCAACCAGGACGACCGCCAACACCTTGGCTAATCACACCGCAAATGGTGTTTGGAAACTTCGCAGAATTCTTGCGGTTCATGATGACTTCGGCAACCGCCGAAATACCTTGGAAACTTTCGCCACGGGCTTCAAAATACAATGCTTCGGTCAAACAGGCCCATTCCGCCCCGCCTGATGCTTTAGGTACAGACTTCAACTGCTTGAAATTCGTAACCGCAGGCCCGCCAGATACCGCTTTAGCAACCTTAATCTTGGGTTTCTTGACCACGTCTTTCGGCTTGGACCAGCTGGCAATACGGATGATGGAACGGCCACCAACCCCAGCAATCTTCTTCGCCCGATTCGTTCCCAAAGCCATCAACAGACGACGCTCTTGGGACAGGATTTTGTTGACAGGTTCAAACACATCCTGCTCGGCTTGCACAGCCACAGGCGCACAAAATGCTGCAATAACAGCAGCAAACAGGGTCCGTTTAACGGATTTTAAACTCGGCAACACAGTCATCGTTCTAATCAAATACGCGCTCAACTCACAGCAGATGTCGGTTGGTCGCGTCCTCTTCCCCATCCATGGAGTGTTTGGATATAGACCAATTGATTCAAAAAGCCCAGATTTTCTGGACGACCCAAACAGCGACGCTCTCAGAACCAAGGATCGACCCTAGCCTTGCAAGATTGCAGCTTGCGCAGCGGCCAGTCTTGCAACAGGTGCGCGGTAGGGTGAACAGGACACATAATCCAAGCCAATTTGATGGCAAAACGCCACGGATGCTGGGTCGCCACCATGCTCTCCACACAGGCCAAGCCCGATATCGGATCGCATTTCTTTGGCGCGGTTCGCAGCAATCATCACCAACTCACCAACAGCATCCACATCAATCGAATGGAATGGGTCCTCGGTGTAAACACCCCGATTGACATACTCACGCATGAACCGCCCCGCATCATCACGGCTCAGACCATAGGTCATTTGCGTCAAATCATTCGTCCCAAAACTCAAGAACTCTGAATATTGCGCAATCCGCCCCGCCTTCAACGCCGCGCGGGGTGTTTCAACCATGACGCCAACGGAATATTCCAACTTCTGCCCCGTCGCACTCTGCACCTCGGATGCCACGCTCTCGACCCGCGCCTTTACGATCTCAACCTCTTTGTTCGCTGACACCAGCGGCACCATAATTTCGGGCTTAATCTGGGTCCCAACGCTTTGCTGCACCTGCGCCGCCGCTTCAAAAATCGCACGCGCCTGCATTTCGTAAATGCCTGGAACCGTCAGCCCCAATCGCACACCGCGTAGACCCAACATCGGGTTGTACTCGCTCAAATCCTCCGCACGCCCCATCACTTTGGCCAACGGCAGGTCCATCGCCTCAGCCAAAGAGCGTATTTCCCCTGAAGATTGCGGCAGGAATTCATGCAACGGCGGGTCCAACAAACGAATGCACACAGGCAAACCAACCATCGTTTCAAACAGCTCAACAAAATCCGCCCGCTGCATCGGCAACAAACGATCGAGCGCAGCTTGCCGATCTTGATCCTTGTCAGCGAAAATCATCTCGCGCATCGCGGTCAAACGACCGGGTTCGAAAAACATATGTTCCGTACGGCACAATCCAATCCCATCCACCCGAAACGTCTGCGCCAGTCGCGCATCGTTTGGCGTGTCTGCATTGGCCCGCACACCCAGCTTGCGATACTCATCCGTCCAATCCAGTAGAGTGTTAAAGGCACCCCCAAGATCAGGCTCAACCAAAGCCGTGGCCCCTTCGATGATATTCCCGCTCGCTCCATCAAGGGTGATCAGATCACCTTCGGAAAACATCCGCCCGTCTGGCAGTTCAAATCGTTTACGGCGCAGATCAATATCCACATCCGCAGCCCCCACGATACACGGCAAGCCAAGCCCCCGCGCAATCACCGCCGCATGGCTTGTAATGCCGCCCCGCGTTGTCAAAATCCCCTGCGCCGAATGCATACCCCGAATGTCCTCAGGGGAGGTTTCAGTGCGCACCAGAATGCAATCTTCACCCTGCGATGCACTTGCTTGTGCGGCTTCTGCTGTGAATACAATTTTCCCAGAACTGGCCCCTGGACTGGCCGCAATCCCATTGCTCAGAACGGAATATTCCGCCTTTGGATCAATCTGACGGTGCATCATCTCGGTCAATGACCCAGGCGTCACCGACAACAACGCCTCCTCTTTGGTCCGCAGCCCATCCGCGACCAATTGCACAGCGATCTCAACCTCTGCACGTCCAGACCGATCCGCTGGTCGCCCGTCGAGCACCCAAACCACACCGTCCTGAATGGCAAACTGCAACTGCACTTCATCGTGCAGCACCTGCCGCGCAGCACCTGACAAGGCTCTCAACTGCGCAAACACCTCAGGGGCCGCCTCTTCCAACGAAAGCCCGCGATCATCCCGTTCAAGGAACAGCTCACCACCGCGCCCCGTTACCTCATCATGCCCATGGCTTTCGCTGATATAACGCCCATGGGCACCCGCTTCGCCCGTGGCAAGCGTGGTAAATTGCGCGGATCCTACACCGCTCTCGCCTTGGCCCATCCCCCACGCCATATCCTGCACAATCAGGCCCAACCCAGCATCTACAGGTGCGCCTCTGGCTTGGCGCAAAATCCGTGCGGTGGTGCCTTCCCACATGCGGGCAACGGCGCGCAAAACTTGGCGCAACTGCTCCATCGGGTCTTGTGGAAACGGCTCGTCCAATTCGTCCTCATAGAACTCCAACAGCATTTTCACCAAATGCCCGAAGTCACGCCCACGATTGGTAAATTCCGCCTCAACCAGCTCTTCCAGATCATCCTCGTCCAGCCGCGCTACCTTCAGCGCATAGGATCGGATGAACCGAAAATACAGATCATTGGCGCGGTCCAGCCCCATTTCACGCGCAAGAATATCGCGGGTTTGGTCGT
>CAYWIR010000143.1:0-6676 GCA_964458375.1 uncultured Neptunicoccus sp. | reverse complement strand
GCTTCGCTGAGCGCGTCGCCTAGGAATCCGCAGGTTTCACCGAACAGGTCGCGGGGGCCAGCATCGACCAGCATGACATCGCTGCCTGATTTTACGATGAAGGCGTTGAAATTGGTGTCGATGGTTTCTGTGCCAGCGCCCTTTAGGATGTCGTTGATCGCGGCTTCTTCGGTTCCGGGAAACAATTCAGCGCCAAACTGTGTTGCGCCGTCTGTCAGGGCGATGATTTCGATATCGCCGATTTGGGTGGAATTGATGCGTGACATGGGATCCTCCTGATGGGGTTAACGGTCGTCGCCTGATACGTCATTGTCTGCGATGAGGTCTTCGTCATCGCTGGCGGATAGGGCGGCGGCGCCGATGGCTTCTTTTTCTTTTTTGGATAGGTTTTCTGCGCCTTCACCTGCAAGGCGCACGGTGACCTCTCGGTGGGCGAATTTAATGCCTTCGCGTTCAAACAGTTCGCGAATTTCGGCAAAAACCCGTTTGCGTAACACCCATTGATCGCCCGGTTTTGTCATGAATTTGACGCGGATAATCATGGCGCTGTCTTGCATTTCGATCACGCCTTGGGATTTCAACGGTTGGATAAACTGATCGCCGACGACCTCGTCTTCTAGCAGGGCGAGGCCGAGTTTCTTGATCAGTTTGCGCACCTTTTCAACGTCTGTGTCGTAGGTCACACGCAAGGGGAGTTTCATCATCACCCAATCACGGGAAAAGTTCGTTAGGTGCTGAATTTCGCCAAACGGGATTGTGTGTAACGGGCCAAGGTGATGGCGCAATTGGAAGGAGCGGACGGAGATTTTCTCGACGGTGCCCTTCACGTTGCCAACGTCGATGTATTCACCCTTGCGGAAGGCGTCATCGAACAGGAAGAAGGCACCAGAGAAGATATCGCGGACCAATGCCTGTGCGCCGAAGCCGATCGCCAAGCCGACAACACCAGCACCTGCAAACAGGGCAGATACGTTGATGCCCAGATTCGTGAGTGCAATGAGGGTAAAGGTGGTGAAGATCACCAAAAGCAGGAAATTGCGGAACAACGGAAGCAATGTTGCAAGGCGGGAAGCACCGCCAGCGCCGCCTTCATCCCCCGGTGCGACTTCGACCTCTTCGCCGCCTTCTTCGGCGATTTTCTGGTCAATCCAGATGCGGACAAAGTGGTAGATCACGTAGCCGATGAACAGGATTGTGACGATATCGTAGCTGCGGGTCAGGACACCTTCGGAGACCATGCCAATGTCGATCTGCCAGATGCGTGTAATGGCCCATGCCCCCGCGATAACGGCGAGGATGTTGGCGACGCGGCGGGACAAATCTTCGAATGTGCGCAGTTTGTGCGTGTGGAGGAAAGGTGAGATTTCTTCCTCTGGCGCATCGGAGTCGTCTGCCCCGTCCAGCATTTCGCCTTCTTGTTCCTGTGATCTGCGCTCTTCGGCCATTTGTGCTTGGTAGGCTTCGACTTGGCGGCGGCGGTGGAAGATGCGTTCAATAATGTAGCCGACAATGGCGTAGACGATCAAAACCGTAAGTAGGATGAGGTAGAAGCCAGAAATTAGTGGGCTGCCCAGCTCTTGTGCCTCGATCAGGCGATAGGTCATTTCGGCCCATGCCACGAGGAAATAGAGGATGATAATCGGTGCCCATGCAGTATAGGCAAATCGGGCAACAAGGGATGCCTCTTCGTATGTGTTTCCTGCAAGAATGGCTGTAGAGATGGCTTGTCGGTTGCTGATCACCATGGCGATGTTGAGGAAGACAACGACCAAAGTCAGGGCCGAGGTCTGCAATGCGTGAATGTCATAGGACAAGCCCAGTTCCTGCATCCAAGCGCAGAAGTTCACGACACTGATCGAAATGGTTGCAATGACGAGAAGCCAGTAGAACAGTTTACGTGCGTCTTTGTCTGCGAAGTGCGGGATGCGGTATTGTGGCAAATAGGGTGACAGAACCATGCGCCAGACAAAGACAACGGCGCGGGCGGTGAAATAGGTCACGTAGATGTAAGCGACCGTCAGGCGGACGGTGCCGTCTTCAGCCTCGCCAAAGAGGGCGAAGCCGATGCCGTAAGACAGGATGATCACAAGGACCAACCCGATCACGGCAATTAGTGTACGCAGCAGGAGGATGGGCAGTTTTTCGGAATAGCCTTTGGGATCATCCTTTTGCAGCCGAGCAAACCGTGGGCCAACCAACATACGGCCGTAGAACAGGCCAACCACCAATTCTGCAGCAATCAGGAATCCAAGGGTCGAGAATAGGATGTTGAAATAGTATTTGTAGCTGCCAGATGGGCTTTGCCCGTTGAGGATAAAGATAATCTCTTCAAAGGCTTCTGGGGCGCGTGCAACGCGATTGCGCAATGTGGTGCGGAATGCGACGGCGCGTTCCTGCGTTTTCATCAGAAAGGACCCTTGGAACGGATCCTCTGCTGATTGTGGGGTGTCCTCGGGCTTGCCATCGGGGTTGATGACGATGACTTGTAACCCTGCCTCTGTGGCGGATTTTACAATGTCATCTATAGGTGATGTTTCGGTTTGCGCATTGGCAATGCTGGCCGTGAAGGTCAGCAGCACAGCGACAAAAAGGGATCGGATGGTGGTCCAGATGGACATAATGCCTCTTAATTCCTAGTTTTTCCGAGCCTGATGCAAATTTTAAGGCCCAAAACAATGCACGCAGCATAGCTGCTCTAGCGTCTATCTAAAGTCACGGGGCGTCAAGAGACTGTGAGTCGGTGCAACGGAGGGTTTTATCGTCGTTTTGACATGTTACGTGGATCAGAGACGTTGGTGGGACAATTCCCGCCGGAATAGCGTGGCATCACCGTAAAAAGAGGCGTAGAACCGATTCTGTAAGTATCGGAGCGGTGCTGGCAGCTGCTGCAACTGAAGAGGCCAAAAGTCATGGGGACTGTTGAAGCGATTAAAAAGCCAGGGTCGGACCGCGGCCCTCGTGTTTTGTTGTACAGCCACGACACGTTCGGGCTCGGTCATTTGCGGCGGTCTCGTACAATTGCAGGCGCTTTGACAGCGGCGGATTCTGGCATGTCTGCGTTGATCCTGACTGGCTCACCTGTTGCGGGGCGTTTTACCTTTCCTGATCGTGTGGACCACATTCGCCTGCCAGGTGTGACCAAGTTGGAAGATGGGTCCTATGCGTCCGAAGCGTTGGGGCTGGATATCGACGAAACGACGGCGTTGCGGGCGGGATTGATCCGCACGGCAGTTGAAAAATTTGAACCTGATCTGGTGATCGTGGACAAAGAGCCCACAGGTTTTCGCGGAGAGTTGGAAGAAACGCTGCAATGGTTGCGCGCGCATTCGTCCACGAAGATTGTTCTGGGTTTGCGCGATGTTCTGGATGAAGGCGAAGCCTTGGCAGAGGAATGGGACCGCAAGGGCGCGTTGGACGCGATGACGGCCTATTACGATGACATCTGGGTGTATGGGCTGAAATCGATCTACAATCCCTTGCATGGTTTGGATGTGCCACAGTCGACAAAATCACGGATGCATTGGACAGGGTATCTGCGCCGCGAGACGTGGGATTATACGCCCAACCCGAATGAGGAACCGTATATTCTTGTCACTCCTGGTGGGGGTGGTGACGGTGAAAAACTGGTGGATCAGGTGCTGCGGGCCTATGAGGCGGATTCCGAACTGACGCCCAAAGCTAATATTATTTATGGGCCGTTCCTTTCAGGGGAGCGGCGGGAGCAGTTTGAAAACCGTGTCGCCAAATTGAAGGGGCGGGTCGTATCGCTGGGTTTTAACAGCAAGATGGAAAACTTGATTGCTGGGGCAACAGGTGTGATCGCGATGGGCGGGTACAATACGTTCTGCGAAATTCTGTCTTTTGACAAACCTGCGATAATTATGCCCCGCAAACGCCCACGGTTGGAGCAGCATATTCGTGCGTCCCGTGCTGAACAGCTACAGTTGGTGCGGATGTTGGACCCTGATCGTGATGGGTTGGGGACCTCTGTTATGGTGGAGGCTATTCGTGCATTGCCCGACCAAAGCCCGCCTTCCGTTGGGCAGTTTCCTGATCTGTTGGACGGATTACCCTCCATCGTGGATCGTGTGTTCGACTTGCTAAAACCCAAAGGGACACAGGCCGCAGAATGACGGGAAAAGCACCTGCATTGGCAGTGGTGGTCAAGGGTTGGCCACGTCTGTCAGAAACGTTTATCGCACAGGAATTGGTTGCGCTTGAACGGGCTGGCCATGATTTTGAAATTTGGTCGCTGCGGTTTCCAACAGACAAAAAACGCCACCCGCTGCACGATCAGCTTAAGGCGAATGTGCGGTATTTGCCCGAGTATTTACACCAAGAACCTGCCCGCGTTTTGCGTGGCATGGGTGCTGCGCGAAGGATGTCGGGATACAAGGCTGCGCGTAAAATCTGGCTGCAAGACCTGCGGCGAGACAGGACACGCAACCGCGTGCGGCGGTTCGGCCAAGCCTGTGTTTTGGCGGCTGAATTGCCCCCTGAAACCCGTGGTTTGTATGCGCATTTCTTACACACGCCTTCGTCCGTTGCGCGGTATGCTGCGATGATCATGGGGCTTGATTGGTCCTTTTCGGCGCACGCCAAAGATATTTGGACCTCGCCCGATTGGGAGATCGAAGAAAAGCTGGTGACTGGCCCTGGCGGCGCTGCCTTCGGTGTCACCTGCACAGGGTTTGGTGCAACGCATTTGAAGAACATGGCACAAGACCCTGAGCGGGTGGAATTGTTGTATCATGGCCTAGACTTAGATCGGTTTCCTAAACCCCCTGAAGATCGTGCTGATGGAGAGGTGTTTCGCATGCTGTCCGTTGGGCGGTTGGTGGAAAAGAAGGGCTTTGATCGGCTAATTGAGGCGCTGGCATTGTTGCCCGACACCATGGACTGGCGCTGGACGCATATTGGTGGCGGTGCCTTGAAAGAAGATATGCAGCAATTGGCAGGGCAGAAAGGCGTGCTGGATCGTATTGAGTGGCGTGGTGCCTGTGATCAGCCCGAAGTGGTTGAGGCAATGCGCAGCCATGATCTGTTCGTTTTGCCATCCCGTATTGCAGAAGACGGTGACCGTGATGGATTGCCAAATGTGTTGATGGAGGCGGCGTCACAAAAGCTGCCGATCTTGTCTACGCCAGTGTCGGCGATCCCAGAGTTTATCCGGTCTGGAGAACACGGGTTGTTGGTTGAAGACGATCCGCAAAAAATGGCGCAGGCGATGATTGATTTGGCGAACAGCGTTGAGATGCGTGAAAGTTTTGCAGACGCGGCCTATGACAGGTTGGTGGCGGAGTTTGGCGTGGATGCTGGGATTTCGCAATTGTCTGCGCGGTTAAAGGCGCTGTTGGCATGACGCCGTCGATTGCCTTTTATGCACCGATGAAACCGCCCAATCACCCTACGCCGTCTGGAGATCGAACCATGGCGCGCAACCTGATGTCAGTGTTGGCAGAAGTGGGCGATGTTGAGCTGGTGTCAACGCTGCGCAGCCGCGATGGCGCTGGGGATAAACAGGCCCAAGCAGAGGTGGTCGCGGCGGCGGATGCGGAAATTGACCGATTGATTGAGGCGGGCGGCTGGGATGCTTGGGTGACGTATCACAACTACTACAAAGCGCCTGATGTGATTGGGCCTGCCGTGTGTGCGGCGCTGAATATTCCCTACCATATTGTTGAGGCGAGCCGTGCGCAAAAGCGGTTAACGGGCCCTTGGGCGGATTTTGCAAAACGGGCCGAAGCGGCGAGCGATGCGGCGGACGTGATTTATTATTTTACGCAACAAGATTACCCATCCTTAAAGCGGGACCAAGTGGCAGGTCAGCGTTTGGTTGCGCTGAAGCCGTTCTTGAATTGGGATGGTGTTCCTGCGGTTTCAGCCCGCGAAAAGGGGGCTGTGTTGTTGGCTGTTGGCATGTTTCGGGCAGGTGATAAGGTTGCGTCTTACACGAATTTGGCGCGGGCTTTGGCGGGTGTCACGGATGCAGATTGGTCGCTGAATATCATTGGAAGCGGTGCCGCTGAAGGCGACGTTCGATCGCTGTTTGAACCCTTTGAGGGCCGCGTTCATTTTCTGGGTGAACTGCCCGCTGATCAAGTTTTAGAACAAATGGCGCTGGCGGATGTGTTCGTTTGGCCCGGTGTGAACGAGGCGTTTGGAATGGTGTATCTAGAGGCGCAAGCCAGCGGGTTGCCTGTTGTTGCCGAAGATCGGCCCGGTGTGCGTGATGTGGTTGGCCCTGACAGTGCGTTGGTGGCGGCAGATGATGCGGATGCTTTTGCTGCCGCAATTTCGGATGCGTTGGCAAATGTCAGTGCGCCTGATCGCCATCAGGCCTATGTGTCTCAGAACCATTTGCGCGGGTCGGCGGTTAAGACCCTGCGTGACACAATGATGTTTAAAGGGGCGGCGGCATGACGAAATTGGCAATCATTCGCCACGGCCACACACCTTGGAACAGGGCTGGCCAAATTCAGGGCCGCACGGATATCGCGCTGGAGCCGCAAGCTGCGGCGGATTTGGCGCAGCTTAAATTGCCCAGTGAGTGGGAGGCTGCTGAGCTGGTTGCCAGCCCTTTGTCCCGTGCGGTGGCAACTGCCCAACTGATTTCGGATCGGGATCCAAAAACGGAGGCCGCGCTGATCGAAATGGATTGGGGCGACTGGGAAGG
>CAYWIR010000142.1:0-6773 GCA_964458375.1 uncultured Neptunicoccus sp. | reverse complement strand
CGCGGCGATATCATCAAGAACGGTGGGCGCGTGATGAAGAACGTCACGGGCTATGATCTGGTAAAGCTGATGTGTGGGAGCCATGGCACGTTGGGGGTGTTGAGCGAAGTGGCGTTTAAAGTGCTGCCAGGGATTGAAGCGACGCAAACTGTTGAGGTTGCGGGGTTGGACGAGTGGCAAGCGGTTGAAGCGATGTCAGCGGCGCTTGGCTCACCGTTTGAGGTGTCGGGCGCAGCCCATGATCCTGCGCGGGGTGTGACGATGCTGCGGCTGGATGGGTTTGCGGGTTCGGTTGCGTACCGCGCGGCGGAATTGTCGAAGGTTTTGGCGCGGTTTGGCGATGTGTCTTTGAATGAGGCTGCGGATTGGGTCGCTGTGCGCGATGCGGTGACGTTTGCGGGCAGTTCTGGGGATTTGTGGCGGATATCTGTGAAGCCGTCTGATGGGCCGCGTGTGGGGGCGGCGCTGGAGGGGGCAAAGCTGCTTTATGATTGGGGTGGTGGATTGGTTTGGGCCGAGGTTGCGACGGGTACGGATGTGCGCGGCGCTTTGAGTGGGATTGTGGGGCATGCGACGTTGATGCGGGGTGTTGGCTCTGGGCCTGTGTTTGAGCCCGAAGTGGGGGCTTTGGCCGTTGTGAGCCAAGGTTTGCGGGCGCAATTTGATCCGCGTGGCATTTTGAATGCGGGGATGATGGCATGAGCCCTTTGCTGACGATGTTGGTTTTGGCGGTGTCGGCTCTTGTTGGGTATCAAGCCTATGGTGCAATTCTGACGCATGTTTGGACAGTGCGCGGTAGAGTGATCGTCTTTCTGATGAGTGTGTTGGGGTTTGGGGTTTTCTTTGCCCTGACCCGCGCAGAGATCATAGTTTTGGCGGGATTTTTTGGCATGTGGATCGCGATGATAACAAGTTGGAGCGCATTGATCGCGGTGGTTCACCGAGTGTCGTCTGAAGCGTTGCAGGAACAGAAAACCTATCGACGGGGTTTGTGGATCTTGGCGGCTTTCTTTTGGCCTGTTTGCATTTTCCTTTTCCTCTTTATTCGCGACAATGTGGTGACCTAATGCAAACTCATTTTACATCAGAACAACTGACCGACCCTGCCATTCAGCGGTCCAACGACATCTTGCGGTCCTGTGTGCATTGCGGGTTTTGTACGGCAACTTGCCCGACGTATCAGGTGCTCGGCGATGAGTTGGACAGCCCACGAGGCCGGATTTATATGATTAAGGACATGCTGGAAACGGGGCGTCCTGCGGATGAAAAGACCGTGAAGCATGTGGACCGCTGTCTGAGCTGTTTGGCGTGTATGACCACCTGTCCATCGGGCGTGCATTACATGCATTTGGTGGATCATGCGCGAGAGTATATTGAACAGACATATAAGCGGCCCCTGATGGAACGGCTGTTGCGGTGGAGTTTGGCGAAGATTTTGCCCTATCCAACGCGGTTTCGGGTGGCGTTGTTGGGAGCCAAAATTGGGCGGCCTTTTGCGCGGTTTATGCCTGATCCGCGCCTGAAGGCGATGCTGGAAATGGCACCTAAGCGCATTCCAGCGGTAAGTCGCAATGATGATGCGCAGGTGTTTCCTGCCCTTGGGGCGCGAAAGATGCGGGTGGCCTTGATGACGGGATGCGCGCAGCGGGCGCTGAACACGGATATCAATGACGCGACCATTCGGCTGCTCACGCGGCTGGGATGTGATGTGGTGATTGCGAATGGGCAGGGGTGTTGTGGTGCGCTGACCCATCACATGGGTAAGACCGCAGAGAGCCATGGCGCGGCAGGTAAGAACATTGCCGCTTGGAGCCGTGAGATGGACGGTGAGGGGTTGGATGCAGTGGTGATCAATACGTCAGGCTGTGGGACAACCGTTAAGGATTATGGGCATATGTTTCGAGGTGGTCCGCTGGCCGATGATGCGGCGCGGGTGAGTGCGATTGCCAAGGATGTGTCAGAGGTGTTGATGGCGCTAGAGGTGCCGCAGTTGGAGGCAAATGGGCTTCGGGTGGCCTATCATGCGGCTTGTTCGTTGCAGCATGGCCAGCAGATTAAGACACATCCGAAAGCCCTGTTGAAACGGGCAGGGTTTGAGGTGGTTGAGCCTGCGGACAGTCACTTGTGTTGTGGATCGGCGGGGACGTATAATTTGATGCAGCCAGAGATTTCGGGGCAGTTGAAGGCGCGCAAGGTGCAGACGCTGGAGGCTAAGGCGCCTGACGTGATTTCGGCGGGGAATATTGGCTGTATGATGCAGATTGGGTCCGGGACTGAGGTGCCGATTGTGCATACGGTTGAACTGTTGGACTGGGCGACGGGCGGTCCCAAGCCTGCGGCGATGGAGCGGGATTAAGATGATTGTACGTGATGCGGTGGCAGCGGATGGTTTGCAGATGTGTGAGCTGCTGAATGAAATTATTGAGATTGGCGGCACAACGGCGGCCGAGGATGTGATGTCGCTGGCGACGTTTCACGCGCATTACTTTGAGGGGGAAGGCAGCGTGAGCCTGTTTGTGGCGGAGCAGGATGGCGTGATCTTGGGGTTTCAGAAGTTGAATAAGCTGGATCGTGTGTCAGATGAGATCGCTGATATTGCGACCTTTGCGCGGGTCAGCAACAAAGTAAAAGGTGTGGGGCGTGCCCTGTTTGAGCGTACGCGAGAAGCGGCCTTTGAAGCAGGGTTTGCGCAGATAAATGCCCGTATTCGAGCGGACAATGTGCCTGGCCTTGGGTATTATACGGCGATTGGGTTTGCGCCGTTTGATGTGGTCAAGGATGTGCCGTTGAAAGATGGAACGCCTGTGGATCGGATGCTTAAGCGGTATGATTTAACCCGCTAAACCTTGCGTCAAAAACAAGGCGCAACTGTGCGCGCTGCCCAAACCTTGCCCAAATAATTGGTTTTTCTTGCCCTTCTTTAGGCCCAGTCCCTTGGCACATTCACCTGAACACAGAACGGGTGATAGTGATGATTTCACGGATATTGGCAGTTTTCTTGATGCTGTTTGCCAGCGTCGCGCAGGCGGATAGCACTGGGCCAACGCGCAAGTTGATGAGCGCGGATGAAGCCAAAGCGTGGCAAGCGGTTGGGCGTGTGAACCTGCCAAATGGTGGATTTTGCACAGGCGCGCTGATTGCGCCGAATTTGGTTCTGACGGCGGCGCATTGTGTGTTTGATCCACAGACCTCTGCGAAACTGTCTGCATCCGAAGTGAACTTTGCGGCTGGGTGGCGTCATGGTCGTGCCTCGGCACACCGCAAGGCGCGGCGTGTTGTGGTTCATCCGACCTATGTGCATCAGGGCCAGGCGGAATTTGACAATGTGGGCAATGACATCGCGATTGTTGAGCTGGAACACGCCATCCGTAACACAGCGATTATGCCGTTTGATCGATCAGGTCGCCCTGTGGTTGGGGCCAAAGTACAAGTGGTGTCTTATGCCCATGACCGTTCTGAAATGCCTTCGATTGAAGAGCCTTGCGAGATTTTGGGTAAGAGCCTTGCGGTGTTTGTGTTGTCCTGTCACGCCTCGTTTGGGGCGTCTGGCGCACCGATCTTTGTTTTGGAGAATGGACAGCCGAAGATTGCGTCTGTGATTTCGGCAAAGGCCACTTGGAACGACCGTGAAGTGGCGCTGGGCACGTCCCTTGGCAGCCCGCTGGAAGCGTTGATGGTGCAATTGCAACGGAACAATGGTGTGTTCAATTCAAAGCGTGTGTCCAACAAATCTTTGAGCGAACAATTGGGCAGAACTGCCAGTACCAGCTTTTTGAAAAATTAAACTTGAAACTCTTTTAACGCGATCCTAAGTTATCTGGTATCGGATGCCCAAAATGGGGTCTGATGTTTAAAACTTGGTCTGTCCATTCTGGAAGGCCGTATCTAAATGTCGCTTCTTAAGGAGGATGTTTGCTTATGCGAACTTATGATTTTGCACCCCTATACCGTTCAACTGTTGGTTTTGACCGTCTTGCGTCCATGGTGGATCGCGCCATGTCGGTTGATGTGAATACAAACGGATACCCCCCATATAACATCGAAAAAACAGACGAAAACGACTATCGTATTTCGGTTGCTGTAGCTGGATTTTCTGATGAAGAACTGTCCATCGAAATGCGCGACGGCCAATTGGTGATTTCGGCCAAGAAAGCCGAAGCAGACGAGGCGGAAGAGGTAACGTACCTGCACCGTGGCATCGCTGCGCGCGCCTTTGAAAAGCGGTTCCATTTGGCAGACCATGTGCGTGCCGTTGGTGCGAAGACCGAAAACGGTATTTTGCATGTGGAACTGGTGCGTGAAGTGCCAGAAGCGTTGAAGCCTCGCCGCATTGAAATTGCGGATGTGTCAAAGACGATTGAGGCAAAACCTGCCAAGAAAGTCGCTAAGGCGAAAGCCACTGCGTAAACCTTGACCTAAGAATTGGCGCTCTCGATCTCCCCTTAATGAGGGCGCCATGTTCCAGCCGATTTTCCCTACCGGCTGGCCGAGCCGCCGCTGCGCCCTGAGTTTCCCCTACCCTGTGCGCGCGGCCTGTCCAAACAGAACCCCCGTCCCACCTCGTGGCGGGGGTTGGCGCTTTGGGGGAGGGGAACAAATTGATAAATTTGCTTTACGTTTATCTGAACCTTCGAAATACTTGGTCAGATACAACAGAAAGCGCTTTGAGTTTGAAATATTTTATCCGTAGCTGTGTTTATATTTTTGTTTTAGCCGCCTTTTTTCCCGCTTCGGCACAAACAGAGATTCCTTGGATTGAACAGCCTTCCTGGGTGGAAGAGTTACAAATTGAAGACCTGCCAGAACATCGGCGAGGGCAAATCAGTGATGGGGTCTACTATTCACTCGACGAAGCGCACTACCGTTGGGACGGAAACGTTAGGCTGCTGTATTCGCGCCTTGCTATGCAAGTTGTTTCAAGAGCTGGATTGGAAAAAGTGGGCACAATAAGCCGCGATTTCGATCCTAACTTTACGGAGTTGTCGATTATTGGGATTGATATACTGCGGGACGGGAAACGCTTTAGCGTTAAGGATAAAATAAAGCCTGAAGTTTTTCGGCGGGAAACCGACCTTGAGAAAGGGATAATTGACGGCACATTGACCATGCATATTGATATACCTGGTCTTAAGGTTGGTGACAGTGTCGATCTGCGATTTCTATACGAACGCGACCCGCGCATTGGCGAGTTGAATAGGTATTCGTATAGTTATTTAGAATGGGCAGTTCCTGTTGGCGTCCAACGCATTACCGTCGATTGGGATCGCGACACAGAGTTGAATTTCAACGTATCAAAGAACGATTACAAACCTACCGTCACAACGTTGGGAGATGGCACACGTCGTTATCAGTGGCTGTTGAAAGACGTTGAGCCAATCTACAAAGAAGATGATGTACCGTTCAAGCGCGATATTTGGAGTGCCTTGCAATTCACAGGCAGCCAAACGTGGGGGCCGTTGGTGGACGCAATGCGCCCATTTTACAAGACGGAACACGAGGTCCCTGCGGAGTTTTTAGAAGATCTGTCTGAAATTTCTAAGGAGGACTATTCCGACAAAACGAAAGCGATTTTGGCTTTAAGGCTGGTGCAGGACCAAATTCGATATGTCGGGCTCGAAGTAGGCGCGGGAGGGTATTTTGCCCGTCCTCCTAAATCTGTTGCGCAAAACGGTTTTGGGGACTGTAAGGATAAGTCGGTTCTTTTGCGAACGTTGCTTATGCATTTGGGCGTGAAGGCTGAAGTGGCTCTTGTTAACAATTCGCAAGGCGATGTTTTGGCCGAGCTGTTGCCAAGCCCGAATGCGTTTAACCACATGATTGTTGCCGCTTATGTGGATGATGAACTTCTCTGGCTCGATCCTACGTTTGAATACCAAGGTGGTACGTTCGATGGTTTCGCTAGCCCGACTTACAAATATGGATTGATCCTTGATGACGGGGTTCGCGATTTGACGCCGATCGAACCGTCAAAGGGTAGTGTTTATAAGCGTAAGATGACGGAAACGTTCAAGTTCAATAAAGACGGAGTAGACATCGATGTTGTGACGAAGGCGGACGGTGCCTATGCCGATTGGTACCGAGCCAAGTTTGAACGTTCTGACATGATCCAATATGGGCAAACACTGTTAGAGTATTACAATGCGTATTATGGAGGCGTTCAGGAAATTGCTCCAGTTTCCTTTAAGGACAACGTTGAAATCAATCGAATGGTTGTTCGCGAAAAATACCAAGTTCCTACTGAGGATTTGAACAAGCCGGAGTTATTTTTAGAATTTGGGTTTAATGCAGACGCCTTCAAAGATCGCTATTCACCTCCGACCTCGCGCGAGCGAAAATACCCATTGGAGATTTCGCATCCATACCATTTGAAGCATGTGGTATCTGTGTTCAATGCACCGATAGGTTTTAAACCACCTGAAGAAATCCTTGTTGAGAATGACTATTTTACATTCCGTATGAAGGCCGTTGCGCGGATCAATGGCATAGATATTGAATGGGAACTGGAAACGCACCGCGATAGCGTGGCGCCAGAAGATTTCGCGAGTTGGAAAGCGGATGTGAAGAAGATGCAAGACAACTCATATTACGAATGGAATCTGACGCCTGTTGTTCCAGAGACGAGTGGTTTTTTGCAAGACCTCTGGGACTCGTTAACCAAGTAGCTTACCGCACATTACGCACGTGCCTTGGCGAGATTTGTTAGGCAGTTCACATTGAGAGCCCTGTGTTTGTTCCCAAACACAGGCAACTTCGTTCTATGTGTGGTCGCCGCG
>CAYWIR010000141.1:0-6799 GCA_964458375.1 uncultured Neptunicoccus sp. | reverse complement strand
TCGTTTCTCGCAGACGATGGAAACGCCATTGCCGTTTCCGCCAGCATCGGGGTCAGCGCAACGCTCACCTCTTGGCCAAACGCCAAAGCCGTGATCGACAGCGCCGATGTGGCGCTTTATCGCTCCAAAGACAATGGACGCGATCGTGTCACCTTTAGCGACCGTGCGGCCTAACCCTTACTCATCTGCTTTGCGTTTCCGCTTCATCCGCCGCTTTGCAAACATATCTTGCACACGCTCAAAATACGCCGCGCGTGCTTCATCTGACAATCCAGCAACCGCATCCACATAGGCGTCTTGCAAACGCCCCGTTTTTTCAAACGCAAAAGATCGATGCTCGGTAAGCGCTTGGCGCACGGCTTCCTCTGAAAATGGCTCGGCCAGCAACACGGCTTCCAAAGACCGCTGCCGCTCCCGCATGGATTTGCGCAAGGCGCGGCGGCTTGAATTACCGTCACGAAGCTCAGCTTCAAACGCGGTGCGGCTGTCTTCGGGCAAGGCACGGATATAAATCGACAACCCCATGCTCATACGATCCAAATGCCGTCCCACTGGCTTTTCGTGACGCAAAAACGCCCCGCCCAGCAAGCCAACAACCAGCAGGTTCAAGGCCAGCGAAACGATCAAAACAAACCGCATCCAATTGCGTCCACGCTTGGGGCTGGGTGTTATTGGTGTCTCTGCCATCTTACAACTCACTCTCAAAATAAAGCCCGAACGCTTCATCGCTCAGCGCCACTTCGGCCCCTGGCACATAGGCCATAACCGCATCGGGGGATACAAATCCAATAATCACACCCAGCCCAACACAGGCCGCCAAGGTTGAAACACCGGCCCAACCGCCAAACATCTCGTTTAAGCCCTGCCAACGGCTGCGCTCTGGCGCAACGGGCGCACTGGTTTGCACTTCGCCTTGAACGGCCTTTGCATCTGCCAAAATCCGCGCCATCAAATCACCGCTTGGAACAGGGTCCGCTGTGCGTGCTGCGGCGAACATCTCATCCAGCGCAGCTTCTTGTGCGATTTCAGTATTTTTCTGGTTCTCAGACATCTAAACCTCCAACCCCAATTCTACTTTCTGATCGGCCAGCGCAGCCGCCAGACCACGCTTTCCCCGTGACAACAGGCTTTCAACAGCATCTACAGAAATCTCCATCACCTCTGCCACCTCTGGATTGCTCAATTCTTGCAAAAACCGCAAAGACACCGCCTGTCGTTGCCGCTCTGGCAAGGATTGCAATGCCGTTTGCAGCGCCGCTGCACGATCTTGGCCGATCATCTGTGCCTCTATCGACGGCGCCTCATCCATAGGCTCTGCAACGCTGTCGATATCCGCCATATGCCGTTTGCCTGCATGTTTGCGCAACCGATCCGTACACAGGTTTCGCGCCACACTGTACAACCACGTAGACACTTTGGCCTCGCCCTGACGCCAGTCTGGGGCGATCTTCCACAATCGCATCAATGCGTCTTGCGCCACATCCTCTGCTTCTGCCTGATCGTTTAACATACGATAAGCCAGCGCCAAAACACGCGACGTATGGCGATAGGCCAGCGTTGTCGCTGCATCCGTATCTCCATTCGCAAACAACACCATCAAGGCGTCATCGCTGATCTCGCTCTGGCTGTCGAAAGGCATCATCCTGATCCCGACCTACCTGTGTTTCATGGGTGGCACAACGCCCACACGGGGTGGGCGCTGTAACTTCGAATTATTCTGACGGTTTCTTACGCTTGCCGCGCATCTTTTTGGCTTCGTCCTTGGAGATACGACCATCACCATCCGCATCCAGACGATCCATCATCTTGGCCATGCGATCACCGCCCATTTCATCCTTTTGGATTTTGCCGTCTTTGTTGGCGTCCAAACGTTCCATCATCTTTGCATGGCGCTTTGCGGCCCGCTCTTTCGCCTTGGTTTCGTGATGGGCTGCCAATTCATCGGCATCCAGCGCTCCATCGTTGTTGGTATCTACGGTTGCAAATCGCGTGTCGCGGGCTGCTGTAATTTCTGCTTGGTCGATAAACCCATCCGCATTTGTGTCCAAACGTTCAAACATCATACCATGCTTGCCTTTCGCAATCGTTGGCGCCGCAGCACCCAACGCGATGGCGGTGGCAGTCACACCCAAAAGGGCAATTTTCACTGTCGTTTTCATGATCTCAATCTTTCCTGTTTTGCTCATGTTTTTGTGTTTCGTGCCAGTGATACGCAGCCCCGCCCCTGATTCCGTCGCAGGTATTTCAAAAAATTTGCGACATCCCGCCGCAAGACAGCTTGTCCCAGTTTATTTTGGGATGTGATGATCTAACTAATAGGGATGGAAATCAGAAACCAATCATCATCCCTAGCGTCAGAAGAACGCGAAACCAAACCTGCCATGTTGCGGGGATGGCGACGCAAATGCCCAAATTGCGGCACTGGCCCCCTGCTCAAGGGATATCTGACAGTGCGCGACACATGCGAAGTGTGCTCCGAGGAGTTGCACCATCACCGTGCAGATGATGGCCCCGCTTACGTGACAATTCTGGTCTGTGGTCACCTGCTGGCGCCGATTTTGATGTTCGTCTTTGAAACATGGCGACCCGATACATTGGTGCTTACCGTCAGCTTCATGGTCGCCTTTGTGGCACTGGCGCTTTACCTGTTGCCCCGCATCAAAGGCGTGTTTGTAGGCCTTCAATGGGCCAAACGGATGCACGGCTTTGGCACTGACGCTGCGCAATCACCCGCAGAATAGCCAGAACGGCTAGACATTTCGCATCGCCCCAGATTTATATGAGCTAAATCAAAGCAGGCTGCCAAATGTCCGACACTCCTACCAACGATGTTCCTATCAAACACGCTGCCACTGTCATTTTGGTGCGCGAAACACACGATGGTCCTCATGTTCTGATGGGCCAGCGGGGCAAATCGGCCGTGTTCATGCCTAACAAATTTGTATTTCCAGGCGGCGGATTGGATGCAGCAGACACCAATGTCACTCTAAACGGCGCTGCGGCAGATCTGTGTATGACGCGGCTGTCATCCCAAGCGGATGCGGACCTTGGTACGCCATTGCTGGCTGCGGCCATTCGCGAAATGTGGGAAGAAACCGGGCATCCCATTGGCATGCCGTCCGAAAGCGCCGCCGATTTGGCCCACGCACAACCCGAAAACTGGCAACGCTTTTTTCAAGCGGGCTACCTGCCTGACCCAACTGGCTTACAATTCATTTTCCGCGCAATTACCCCCCCTGGCCGCCCGCGCCGCTTTGATGCGCGCTTCTTCTTGGGCAGTGCCGACCTGATCCAAGGGGACCCAGATGATTTTTCCCGCGCCGAAGACGAACTTTCGCATTTGCAATGGGTGCCACTGGCAAAATCGCGCGAATTTGACCTCCCCTTCATAACCGAGGTCGTTTTGGCAGAGGTGCAAAATCGTCTAAGCCACCCAGACGCAGATCATCCCGTTCCTTTCTTCAGCCACGATGGGGAACGCTCTCAGTTTCTAAAGCTATAAATAAGTCCACTTTACCTATGAATTAAGTCCAGATAAGCTGGCCCAATGGCCCTATCCGAAGACCTCTTCTTTCTCGACCCTGCGTTTGAAGGCAGCTTGCAAAGCCAGATCCGTCAGGTGGTGGCCTCCGCAATTCTGTCTCGTCGGTTTTTGCCAGGTGAACGGCTCCCCTCTTCGCGCAAACTCGCTAAACATCTTGGCATCAGCCGCATCACGGTCACACTGTCATACCAAGAACTGGTGGCGGACGGCTATCTCGCCACCCGATCCCGCTCTGGCTTCTTTGTCGCCGACGATGCGCCGTCCTCGGCTTTTGATGGCATCAGCGCCCCCGCAAATGACCAAGTGGATTGGGATCAAGCCCTACAACGCAACTATGTTGGGGCCGCCAAGGTTGCCAAAACCTTCAACTGGCAATCCTACCCTTACCCATTCATTTACGGCCAAGCGGACCCGAAACTGTTCAGCCACTCAAACTGGCGGCTTTGCGCACATCAGGCGCTCGGCAAAAAGGAATTTGACAGCCTCACATCCGATTACGCCGAAGAAGATGACCCGCAACTTATCGACTTTATCGCCCGTCACACGCTGACACGGCGCGGCATCCACGCCAACCGCGATCAAATTTTGTTGACCGTCGGCGCACAAAACGCACTTTGGATGGTCGCACAACTGCTTCTAGGTCCATCAAAACACGCCACATACGAAAACCCGGGCTACCCGGGTTTGCGCAGCGTCTTGCGCCAATCAAACTGTGATCTGACGGCTCTGAATGTGGACAGCAATGGCCTGAACCCCGAACTGCTGAAAACGCAAACGGATGTGGTGTTCACAACCCCCAGCCACCACGCGCCAACGGCGGCCACAATGCCGATGAACCGCCGTCATGCACTGCTGGAAAAGGCGTCACAGCACAACATGATCATTGTCGAAGACGACTACGAATTTGAAATGTCCTTCCTCAATGCCCCCTCACCCGCCTTGAAATCTCTCGATACCGAAGGACGGGTGATTTACATCGGCAGCTTTTCCAAATCCCTATTCCCGGGGCTACGCTTGGGGTATCTCGTGGCCTCCGAACCCCTTATTCGTCAGGCCCGCGCCCTGCGCAGCACCGTTTTGCGCCACCCACCAGGCCACATGCAGCGCACCACGGCAAACTTTCTCGCACTTGGGCATTACGACGCGCTCATAAGACGTATGAAAGACGCATACTTTGAACGCCGTCAGGTCATGGCCCGCGCACTCGAAGAAAACGGTCTTACAATCGCTGGGTCCGCCACCTTTGGCGGCTCATCGTTTTGGATGCGCGCACCAGACCATGTAAACACCGAAGACCTCGCCCAAGAGCTAAAGGCCAAGGGCGTTCTTATCGAACCCGGCGCGCCGTTTTTCGAAGGCAAATCTGGCCCCAAAAACCATTACCGTTTGGCCTACTCTTCCATCGACAGTGTCGCCATTCCCAAAGGCGTATCCATCATTTCCGAAGCGATAAAAAACCGCTAGCGCTCTTAGCACTGTTTTGTAAGACTGTCGGTCGTTGGAATCATCCAATGGGTCATCTGGCACTATCCAGACAGGCGGAAAAGATTCCAATGTTCGCGCAAGTCACTTGTTCGGCTTATAACTAAATCTCTATGACGAAACCTCGCATCATAGATCAGGGAGAATATAATATAATGAAACTCACCAAAACACTTACAGCAATGGCAGTTGCTCTCGCTGCAACAACAGGGACAGCTGCAAACGCACTGGACGAACTGGTTGTTGCTTACTTCTTGGAATGGCCAACTCCAAACCAACACGCTCAAGCAAACAAAATCTACGCTGAAAAACTGGGCATTCCAGTGAAATGGGTTGCATTTGACGCGGGTACAGCAATGTCCGCTGCTATGGCATCTGGCGATGTACACATCTCCTACTCACAAGGCGTGACACCTTTCTTGGTGGCAACAGCAGCTGGTCAAGACCTTCAGGTTGTAGACATCGCTGTATCCTACTCTGACAACGACAACTGCGTTGTGCGTTCAGAGCTGGAAATCACCAAAGAAAACGTAATGGAACTCAAAGGCAAAAAAGTTGCCGTTCCATTGGGCACTGCTGCACACTCTGGCTTCTTGGCTCAGATCGCACACTTCGGCATGGCAGAATCCGATTTCACAATCGTGGACATGGCGCCATCTGACTCCGCTGCTGCATTCTCACAGCCAAACACAGACCTCGCAATGGCATGTGGTTGGGGTGGTTCTTTGCGTTCCATGAAACAGCACGGCAACCCAATCATCGAAGGCGCTGAAAAAGAAGCCGTCGTTGGCAAAGTGTTTGACGTAACATCCGTTCCAACAGCATTCGGCGAAGAAAACCCAGACGTTCTGGCGAAATTCCTCGCGATCACTGCTGAAATGAACGCAATGTACGCGGCTGACCCAGCACCAATGATGGAAGGCATCGCCAAAGAAGCTGGTATGGACATGGAAGGCACAACGGCTGTTATCGGCACGTTCGTATTCCCTGACACAGCAACACAGCTGTCCGCAGACTGGATGGGTGGCGGCGTAGCCGAGTACCTGGCAAACGCAGCGGCTGGCCTTGGCGACAAGATCACACCACTGTCTGACTACTCTGCAGTTGTGAACTCTTCTTACCTGGAAGCTGCTTCCAAAATGTAATCAGTTGCCGCTCTTGCGGCACTGACTGAAATCGGCGTGGCCCCCTCAACCTCGGGGCCACGCCACACACTCTCCCAAGAAACATAAACAAACAGGGACACCTCATGTCTGGATTGGTCATCGACGATGTTTCTATGACCTTCGAATTGCCGGGTGGCGGCAAGGTCGAAGCGTTGAAGAACATCAATCTCAACATCAAGGAGGGCGAACTGATGTCAGTTCTGGGTCCTTCTGGGTGCGGGAAATCAACACTCCTCAACATTCTCGCTGGCTTTCTGGCGCCCACAGGGGGCAATCTGTCTCTCAACGGTGACGCAATCAAAGAACCATCGTCCGAACGTGGGATGGTCTTTCAACATGGCGCCTTGTTTGAATGGATGAATGTTTCCAAAAACATCGGTTTTGGCCCGAAAATGAAGGGCGTGCCACAGGCGCAAATCGACGACAAAGTCGACGAACTTCTCGACATCGTTGGCCTGCAAGACTTTGGCGAAAAGATGATCTACGAAATGTCAGGCGGGATGCAGCAACGTGTGGCCTTGGCCCGTTGCCTTGCAAACGAACCTGATGTGATCCTGATGGACGAACCCCTTGGCGCGCTCGATGCGCTGACCCGCGAAAAGATGCA
>CAYWIR010000140.1:0-6834 GCA_964458375.1 uncultured Neptunicoccus sp. | reverse complement strand
CCCGCCCATGCAGACGCCCAGATCACGGCCAACCCACTCATGCCCTGCACGCTCGGTGACGCCAGCCAAAGAACACGCATCACTGTCCAACACAGTCTTGATCAACATCTGCCCCATACGGCCAGAGGCTCCAACAATCGCAATCGCAGGCAGGTCAGTCATCATCATGTCCTTCACAAAATTTGTCCCTCGGCTTTACCCCGCCCATTATCCAGTTTCAAACCCCAAGCGCACCAAACCTTTGTTGTAAGCCCGCCTTTTCTGCCCTAAATGGTCCCTCAAAGGATACATCATGGCAAAAAACACATTCTCCGCTTCTGGCCCCAGCCAAAGACAACTGCGTGTCGGTGAACTGATCCGCCGCTCTCTGGCCGATGTTTTGATGCGCGGCGACATCCATGACCCCGACCTTGCCCATGTGTCCGTGACCGTCGGAGAGGTCCGCGCCACACCTGATTTGCGCATGGCAATCGTGCACGTCACACCGCTTGGCGGCGGCAACGCCGATGTGGTGATTGCCGCACTCAACCGCAACAAACACGAACTGCGCCGTGCGGTGAACAAATCCATGACGCTGAAATATTCGCCCGATCTGAAATTTGTCTACGATCAAACATTCGATCAAATGGACGAAACCCGCCGCCTGCTCAATCAAGACACCGTAAAACAGGACCTCACCGATGATGAGGGCTAGCCTCACCGCTCTGTTCCTGACGATTGCCAGTCTGGCAAACGCCGCTGATTGTGTGGACGAAACCTACAAAGGCAACAGCTACACGAAATGCACGGTGGATGTGTCCACCTCAGACCTCGCGCTGTTTCTCTACAAACCAGATGGCAAGCCCTACGGCCAGTTCGCCACACTTGATCGCGCCCTCATCGCAAACGGCAAAAAACTCGCCTTCGCCATGAACGCAGGCATGTACCACGAAAAACGCGATCCCGTGGGGCATTACGTCGAAAACGGCAAACAGCTCAAAGGCATCATCTCAAACGCTGGCCCTGGCAACTTTGGCCTTTTGCCAAACGGCGTGTTCTGCATCCGCGACACCCGCGCTGATGTGATCGAAACACTGGCCTTCAAGAAACAAAAGCCCGCCTGCAAACACGCCACACAATCTGGCCCAATGCTGGTCATCAACGGCAAACTTCACCCCCGTTTCCTGCCAGACAGCACATCTCGCTACATCCGCAACGGTGTTGGCACAACAAAAGACGGAACCAAAGCCATCTTCGTCATTTCCAACACCACCGTAACCTTCTTCGAATTCGGCAGCTACTTTCGCGATGCACTCCTCATGCGCAACGCGCTCTATTTCGACGGCAACATTTCACGCCTCTATGCCCCAAGCCAAAACCGCTCTGATTTCGGCTTCAGCCCGCTTGGCCCCATCGTCGCCGTGGTGGAGGAAAACTGATGGGACGTAAGAAAAACGGACGCAATATCTCTGGCTGGCTTGTGGTGGACAAACCTGCAGGCATGACCAGCACGGCGGTGGTGAACAAAGTCAAATGGGCGCTCACAGCAAACAAAGCAGGCCACGCAGGCACGCTTGATCCCGATGCCACAGGCGTTTTGGCCGTGGCCCTTGGGGAGGCCACAAAAACCGTCCCCTACATAACGGACGCGCTCAAGGCCTACACATTCACGGTGCGCCTTGGCCAAGCCACCAACACCGATGACGCCGAGGGCGAAGTTATCGCCTCCTCCGAAACACGTCCCACAGACGCTGAAATCATCGCGGCCCTGCCCGCATTCATCGGTGATATCCAACAAATCCCGCCGAAATTTTCCGCTGTCAAAATCGACGGCCAACGCGCCTACAAACTGGCGCGTGCGGGCGAAGACATCGAAATCGCCCCCCGCGACCTCTTTGTCGAAGACCTCAAATTTCTATCCCGCCCCGATGCTGATCACGTCGAACTCGAACTCACATGCGGCAAAGGCGGCTACGTGCGCTCCATCGCGCGCGATCTTGGCGAAACCCTTGGCTGCCACGGCCACGTCCAGCACCTGCGCCGCATCTGGTCAGGCCCGTTCGAAACATCCGACGGCATCACCATCGAACAGATCGACGCCCTCGCCAAATCACCAGACCTCGACGCATACCTCCACCCGCTAGAGGTCGGCCTAGACGATCTCCCCCGCCTCAGCTGCTCCCCCGAACAGGTTGGCAAATTGCGCAACGGCAACCCCGCCATGGTCATCGCCTCAGACGTGGACTACGGCGACGAAGCCTGGGTCGCTTGCAACGATGAACCCATCGCAATCGGCATCTACAAAGCGGGCGAACTGCACCCCACGCGTGTCTTCGTCAAACATGATTGAACGCACCCATCAAAAGGGTGACGCGGCCAGCATCGCCACTTATTCGGATTGCGAAGCCTACCGCTACACCCTCACGCGCACTTGGGGTGAAACAGGCAAACATGCCCTTTTCATCATGCTCAATCCATCCAAAGCAACCGAAGTGCAAAACGATCCCACCGTGGAACGCTGCGAACGCCGCGCCCGTGCCCTTGGCTTTGCCGCATTTACAGTGACCAACATCTTTGCCTACCGCGCCACCGATCCGCGCGTCATGCGCGCCCAAGCCGATCCAACAGGCCCCGACAATGATGCCGCCATCCTAAACGCCGCCAAAACCGCCGACACCATCATCTGCGCATGGGGCACCCACGGCGAACACCTCAACCGCGGCCCAGAAATGGAAGCCGTGCTGCGCGCCCAACCCAAACCCCTTCACCACCTCGGCCTGTCCAAAGCAGGTCACCCCAAACACCCGCTCTACATCAGCTACGCGGTGCAGCCAGAACTCTGGGCCTAACCCCCACTTCAATGTTCCCCAAATACCTAAAGAAAAGGGCCCCGCAGGGCCCTTAAATCGCTGGGCCTTTCGGCACAGCTAAATGTCATATGCCGTTAGGCATCCCGAAAATGAGCCAATGCATCATTGCAGCGCCCACACACGCCTTCAAAAGCATAGTTGCCAACATCAGGCAAAATCTTCCAACAGCGGGCACATTTGTCACCTTTCGCCGTGTCAAACACCACCGCAACGCCATCTGTATCAGGCATCACAAACGCACCTTCAGGCGCAGCATCCCCAGACACTGAAATCCCAGACGTGATGCAAATGTCATCAAACGGCACGGATTCCAGCATCGCCAGCACAGCAGCATCCGCCACATAAACTGTCGGCGCAGCTTCAAGGCTTGCGCCAATCACCTTCTCACGCCGCTGCACCTCAATCGCACCTGTCACAACACGGCGCACTTTGCGGATCGCGTCCCACTTCGCAGCCAAGTCCACATCCAGCCAATCGCTTGGCGTGTCAGGGAAGTCCTGCAAATGCACGGAGCTGTCGTCCCCATCAAACCGCTGTAACCATACGTCTTCCATGGTGAACACCAACAAAGGCGCCATCCATGTGGTCAGGCGTTCAAACAAGATGTCCAAAACAGTCCGCGCAGACCGCCGCGCCAAGGTATCATCCCCATCGCAATACAGAACGTCTTTGCGGATATCGAAATACACCGCCGACAAATCCACTGTCGCGAACTGGAACAACTGCTGCAACACACCTTGGAAGTTATAAGCAGCATAGCCTTCGCGCACCGCCACATCCAACTCCGCCAAACGGTGCAACACCCAGCGTTCCAACTCTGGCATTTCGCTTGGCTCAACACGTTCAGCGTCCGTGAACCCATGCAAGTTCCCCAACATAAACCGCATCGTATTGCGCAGGCGACGATAGCTGTCCGCCACCCCTTTCAGGATCTCAGGCCCAATGCGCTGATCGGCGGTAAAGTCCGTCTGCGCCACCCACAAACGCAGAATATCCGCGCCGTATTGCTTCACGATGGGTTCAGGAGCAATCGTGTTGCCGAGGGATTTGGACATTTTCATGCCCTTTTCATCGAGCGTAAATCCATGCGTCACAACCGCCTTATACGGCGCACGTCCCTTGGTGCCACAGGCCTGCAACATGGAGGAGTGGAACCAGCCGCGATGCTGATCCGTCCCTTCCAGATACACATCTGCAATCCCGTCAGGCGACCCGTCTTCACGGTCCCGCACAACAAACGAATGCGTGGAGCCTGAATCAAACCAAACATCCAAAATATCGAACACCTGATCCCATTCATCATGGTCAAAATCGTTGCCCAAGAACCGTGCCTTCGCACCATCTTCGTACCAACAATCCGCCCCCTCAGCACGGAACGCCTCGGCGATCCGTGCGTTCACCGCATCATCGCGCAGGATGTAATTCTCATCTGTCGGCAACAGCCCCTTGCGCGTGAAACACGTCAACGGCACACCCCAAGCCCGCTGGCGTGAAAGCACCCAGTCAGGCCGCGCTTCGATCATCGAATACAACCGATTGCGCCCCGTCACAGGGGTCCATTTCACCAACTGATCGATGGAGTTCAACGCCCGTTCACGGATCGTCTTGCCATAGGTATCATCGCCGCCCACTGGCTTATCAATGGCCGCAAACCACTGCGGCGTATTGCGATAAATCACAGGGGCTTTGGAGCGCCAAGAATGCGGATAGCTGTGCTTGATCTTGCCGCGCGCCAGCAAACCGCCAACTTCAACCAGCTTATCAATCACCGCTTTGTTTGCATCACCCTCACCGCCCTTGCGGCTCAGAATGTACTTCCCACCAAAGAACGGCAGGTCCGCACGGAACGAACCATCGTCCATCACGTTATAGGTGATCACCTGCTCAAGCATGTTCAGATCACGGAACAGCTCATACTCCTCCATCCCGTGGGACGGCGCACAATGTACAAACCCCGTACCTTCAGTATCGGTCACAAACTCGGCTGCGCGGAAATCACGTACATCATCCCATTCGCCGTTTGATCCCTCGGCCCCAGCCAACGGATGCAACAAACCAAGCCCTTGCAGATCAGCCGCAGCAACATCACGAACACGGCGATACTGCCCCTCTTCCAAACGCGCTTTGGTCATCACATCAGCAGCCAGATTATCCGCTAAGACAAACCGATCCCCGACATTGGCCCAAGATTCGTCAGGCGTGCCCGTCACTTCGTACAATCCGTAAGAAATGCCCTCACCATAAACCACTGCTTTGTTGCTCGGCATGGTCCAAGGCGTCGTTGTCCAGATCACAACAAAGGCGTCGGCCAAATCGCTTTCACCAACCACCTTAAACTTCACCCAAACGGTAAAGCTGTCTTTGTCGTGATACTCCACCTCAGCCTCAGCCAGCGCGGTCTGTTCAATCGGCGACCACATCACAGGCTTAGACCCCTGATAGAGCGAACCGTTCATCACGAACTTCATAAACTCCTCGGCAATCACCGCCTCAGAGCTAAAGTTCATCGTCAGATAGGGGTCTTCCCAATTGCCCTGCACGCCCAGCCGTTTGAATTCGTCCCGCTGGATATCGACCCAACCTTCCGCAAACTTACGGCACTCGTTGCGCAATTCCACAACAGGCACGTCGTCTTTGTTCTTGCCCTTCTTGCGGTACTGCTCCTCGATTTTCCACTCAATCGGCAAACCATGACAATCCCAACCCGGCACATAGCGCGCGTCTTTGCCCATCATCTGCTGGCTGCGCACGATAAAATCCTTCAGGATTTTGTTCAGCGCATGGCCGATGTGCAAATGCCCGTTCGCATAGGGTGGTCCATCATGCAGGATAAACGGCTCGCGCCCTTCTGCATTCTTGCGCTGCGCATGGTAAATGTCCTGTTTCGCCCAGCGCTCCAGCCATACAGGCTCGCGCGTTGGCAATCCCGCCCGCATCGGAAAATCCGTTTGCGGCAGGTTTAGGGTATCTTTGTATTCAGGGGTATCGGCACACATCGTCGTGGCTCCGTCTTATTCAAGGTGTCAAAGGGTGCGGCGCTGGTCTCAAACGCCTTGTCCCGGCGTCTCAACGTTCAGAGCGCCGGGTAAATAATTCGAATAATAATGCCGAATATCCGTTCCATGCTTGGCGTTATAACCACGCAATCCGCCCCCGTCCAGCCAGTGAAATGCGACAAATCAAGTGCTTCCCTTCGTCCCTGTTTCCGCTAGGTTCCCTGCATGAGCACCAAATACCACATCGCCGTTGCTGGCGCAGGCATTGGCGGGCTTGCCGCCGCAGCCTTTCTCGCCCGCGATGGGCATACCGTGACCGTCTACGATCAATTCGATGCGCCCGCCCCTGTTGGCTCTGGCCTTGTGATGCAACCCATCGGCCTTATGGTCCTAAACGCCCTTGGCGTGGGCGACCGCGCCTTGTCACTGGGCAATAAAATCCACGATATGATCGGCATCGAATCCACATCAGGTCGCAAAGTCCTTAACGTCACCTATGACAAAAACCAAACCCGCTTCGGCCTCGCCATGCACCGCGCCAGCCTGTTTGATTGCGTTCACCATGCCGCCGTTGAAGCGGGCGCAACCATCGTGTCCGCCACCCCCATCACTGCCAGCGAAAACCTTTCAAATGGCCGCCGCCTCTACAGCCACGGCCAAAATCTTGGCATTTTTGATCTGGTCATTGATGGCAGCGGCGTCGATTCTCCTCTCTCCCCCATGAAACCCATCCCGCTCAGCTACGGCGCTCTTTGGGGCGTGGTCGATACCCCAACTGACCCAGGCACAACACTGGCGCAATGCTACCGCAAAGCCTCAACAATGGTTGGCATCCTGCCCGTTGGCTTTCTGCCAAACGACCCAAAACACAAAACCGCACTGTTTTGGTCCCTACCGCGTGATGGCTACTCCGATTGGCGCAACGCCCCTTTCAGCGATTGGCAGAAAGAGGCATCAACCCTCTGGCCCACTTTCGCCCCTTACGCAGA
>CAYWIR010000139.1:0-6885 GCA_964458375.1 uncultured Neptunicoccus sp. | reverse complement strand
GCGCTTGGCTACGCAGCGTTTGCCACGGTCGTTTTGGTGCTGTCTATTCCGATCTCCGCAGGGATATTGGTGATCTCGCTTTGGAATGCACGCAGGCTTGGGGTGTTGCCACCGCAACGCTCCAGCTATGCCATTCTGTTGGCACCGCCTTCAGTCACCGCCATGGGCATTTATGCGCTTAGCGGCCCAACATATTACATGCCCGTCTGGATCGGCGCATCTTTAGTGGGCATTGCGCTGTTGCCGTTTGTGCGCTGGATGGGGCAGGGCGGTTGGACCCCCGCTTGGGGTGCGTTCACCTTTCCCGTATCCGCCTTTGCAGGCGTGCAGCTTTACGCGGTGAAAGCAGGCTTTGGCTGGGTTGCCGATGTCATGGCAATTGCATCACTGTCCGTGGCCACGTTGATCGTGCCCTATATCGTGGCACGCACCTACCTCAGCTGGATGCAAGGCAAACTTGGCCCCGCTACCAAAGCTGCGGTGGCTTAATCTTCGATAAACCGAACCGAACCGATGTGATCTAGGTTGCGATTGCGTTGCGCGTAATCAATGCCATAGCCAACGACAAACTCATCTGGAATTTCAAACCCGATCCATGTCGCCGCCACATCCACTTCGCGCCGCGATGGTTTGTCCAACAGCGCACAGACTTCAAGCCGCGCAGGGTTGCGTGATTTCAGCAAGCCAATCACATGTTTCAGCGTGTGACCCGTATCCACGATATCCTCAACCACCAGAATATCACGGCCCTCAATCTCTCCGCGCAGGTCTTTCAAAATCCGCACTTCACGCGAAGATTGCATTCCATCGCCGTAAGAAGACGTTTCAAGAAAATCCACTTCACACGGCAAGTCCAACTCACGCACCAAATCCGCGATAAACACGAAACTGCCCCGCAACAGGCCAACTACAACCAGCTTATCTGTATCCGCAAAATGGGTGGAAATTTCATCGGCCAAGGCCTCAACCCGCGCTGCGATGGATTTGGCCGAGATCATCTGATCAATGACGTAATTGCTGTGGTCCATGGGCGAATCCTTTTCTTCGACGCCCCAATCTATCGCGCCCCACAAAATTGTCAGCACCCGCGACAGATAATCTTAGTGACGCGGCCCGCGTGGCGTCCTACATATCGCGCAAGATGCCGACACACAGTGAAACCCGCCAAATGCCCTACAGCGCGCAACAGATGTACGATCTGATTGCCGATGTGGGAAAGTACCACGAATTTCTGCCGTGGTGCGCCGCCACACGTATTCGCCGTGAATGGGAAAAAGACGGGCACACGGTGATCGATGCGGATCTCGTGATCTCTTTCAAAGTGTTCCGTGAACGGTTCACCAGCCGCGTGACGATGAAGCCAGAAGAGGGCCGCATCGACGTGGAATACATCGATGGTCCGTTTAAATACCTTTATAACCACTGGCAGTTTACGCCCAATGATGACGGCACCTGCCAAGTGAATTTTCATGTGGATTTCGAATTTAAATCCGCAATCCTGCAGGGCCTGATCGGGATGGTGTTTAACGAGGCGATGCGCCAAATCGTTGGGGCCTTTGAAAAGCGCGCCAAGGCGCTTTACGGCAACACCGCGACGGCCTAGCAGCCGGCCAAGGCGTTGCAAGTGATTGACCGCCATTCAAAAACAAAACGATCCTGAAACGAAAAAAGCCGGACCTGATGGCCCGGCTTTCAAATTTAATGGATCAGTGTCTTAGGACGAATGATCGTAAGCCCGTTCACCGTGGGACGTGATGTCCAAACCGTTGACCTCTTCTTCTTCACCCACACGGATTGGGAAGATAAAGCCGACGACTTTGGCAATGATCACCGTCATAACGATGGTGAACACACCCACAACGGCGATCCCACCAAGCTGCGCAGTCCAGGACGCATGACCGAGAAGAGCCAGCATGATGATACCGAACATACCGCCCAGACCGTGTACCGCGAACACATCCAATGTGTCGTCGATCTTCAGCAGCTCCTTAACCCAACCACAGGCTTCCTGACACAAGATGCCAGCAATTGCGCCAATGGCCAGTGCTTCGGCCGGACCAACAGACCCAGAGGCAGGCGTGATAGACGCAAGGCCTGCAATCGTCCCTGTGACCATGCCAACCATGGATGATTTGCCGTATTTAATGCGTTCCCACAAAGCCCACGACAGGGAAGCCGTTGCCGCAGAAATATGCGTCACAGTCAACGCCATGGCTGCGCCCCCGTCTGCTGCCAATTGCGAACCGCCGTTAAAGCCGAACCAACCGACCCACAGCATAGACGCGCCGATCATCACATAACCAGGATTGTGTGGTGGTTTGTTTTTGTCAGAACGTGCGCCCAACATCACAGCAATCACAATCGCCGCCAAACCAGCAGTTTCGTGAACCACGATGCCGCCAGCAAAGTCGTTTACAGCATCTGCAAACAAAGCACCTTCACCACCTGCAAGCAGTCCGCCGCCCCAAATCCAGTGCACCACTGGCGCATAAACCAGCAGCATCCAAAGACCCGAGAAGGTCAGCACAAAGGCAAAGCTAATGCGCTCAACATAAGCGCCAACAATCAGTGCAGGCGTAATAATTGCGAACGTCATCTGAAAGGCAAAGAACAGAACTTCTGGGATTGTCCCAGACAGAGTGTCCGCCGTGATGCCCGTTAAGAACATCTTGCCAAGACCGCCCCAGATTGCGTTTCCTTCGCCAAAAGCGATGGAATATCCAACCACCAGCCACAACACCGACATCAAGCAGGCGATAGCAAAGCACTGCATCAAAACCGAAAGCACATTTCGTGCCCGAACCAAGCCGCCGTAAAACAGCGCCAGTCCTGGCAAAGTCATAAATAGAACCAGCGCCGTTGCGACGATAATCCATGCGGTATCCGCACCATTCATAAGGAATCCCCCTTTGTTTTTGTTTTGCCGCTAAAAAGGGCAAACGACATAAAAGGGAAAGTTATTATAATTTCGACGTGAAGATTTCCGCTGTATTTGCACAGTAATTAATCATTGACTCGACACTATGTTTAAAAATTAAACAGTTTAAAGCTCATTCGAGCGTTTTATCCCGCAAAACCCGCAATGCAAACTTTGTCGCTTTTTTACGCACCTTTGTTCGCCCCAGTGCCCCAAATTCCACTGTGCATGTGATTGTCGCCTCAGGAGTGGCAAGACCAAAGCACACGCGGCCTTCGGGTTTGTGGTCTGATCCACCGGGGCCTGCGATCCCTGTGACGCTGACCGCTATGTCCGCTTTTGAATGGGCCAACGCACCCGCCGCCATTTCCGCTGCCACGTCCTCGGACACGGCCCCATAAGCGTCGAGCGTTTCCTGTCGCACACCCAGCATTTCGCGTTTTGCGTCATTCGAATAGGTGACGAATCCTCGTTCCACCACATCTGATGATCCAGCGATGGCCGTCAGATTGGCACTGACCAACCCGCCTGTGCAGCTTTCTGCTGTGACCAGTTTTTCGCCGCGCTCCCGACATGCTGCAAGCGTTGCCTGTGCCAACTCTGGGTGCATTATCCAAACCCTCCGTGGGCGGCATACCCTGCCACGGCCAGCACAATCGCCGCCATAAGCCCCGCCAAAACATCGTCAAACATCACGCCAAAGGGGGTGGATTTTTGATCTGCCCAGCGAACAGGCCAAGGCTTCCAAATATCAAACAGGCGAAACAAGAAGAACCCACCGACAAGCCCCGGCCAAGGCAGGATCGTCACTGCACTGCCATGAAGCCACAGAACCAAAGACAGGGGCATCAGCGTGATCCATTGTCCGACAACCTCGTCGATCACAACCATGCCTGGATCATGGTCCGCTTGTCCCCGCGTTACTTCTGCCGTGGCCCACCAGCCGATGAAAAATGCAGCGATGGTTGCAATCAAAAGCAGGGGAAACCCGCCAAGCGCATGAAACGCAACCGCAAAGGGCAGTGCGGCCAATGACCCCCACGTGCCAGGGGCAGGGCGCATTAGGCCCACAAAAAACCAAGTGGCGATCATTTTGCTCATATCTTCACCAATGTTGCTGTGCCCAAAGCTGCAATCCCTTCACCACGCCCAGCAAAGCCGAGCTGTTCTGTCGTGGTCGCTTTGACGCTGATCCGATCCACCTCAACCCCAGTAATCTCGCTCAACCGTTCGCGCATGGCCTGTGTGTGGGGTCCGATCTTGGGCATTTCACAGATAATAGTGCAATCCAAATGGGTAATGGTAAAGCCACGGGCATCAACCCGTTCAATGGCTTTGCGCAAGAATATATCGCTCGCGGCACCTTTCCATTCAGGCTCGCTCGGCGGGAACCACTGGCCGATGTCCCCTTCGGCCAAAGCGCCGAAAATCGCGTCTGTCAGAGTGTGCATGGCCACATCCGCATCCGAATGCCCGACCAACCCACGATCAAACGGAATCTCCACACCGTTCAAACACACATGATCGCCGGGCCCAAATTTATGCACATCAAACCCGTTGCCTGTGCGAATATCCATCTTGTGTCCCATCAGTTTCGCGGCAAGGGCGAAATCCTCGGGCCGCGTGATTTTAATATTGGTATCAGAGCCTTGCACGATCTCTACGTCAATGCCAAAGGCCCGTGCTGTTTCCACATCATCGGCCATTGAAACGGCACTAGCCGCATGGGCGTTGCGGATATCATCCAGCCGAAACGCCTGCGGGGTTTGCGCGCGCCACAACCCGTCACGGGGCTGTGCAACATCTGCCTGTGTTCCCTCGGCCTGCCAGAGTGCATCCACAACAGGTACAGCTAAAACCGCCGCGCGGTGGGTTTTTAAACTCTGTAACAGCGCGGATATATCATGTTCTGCCAGTAAAGGCCGCGCCCCATCGTGAATCAAAACATGGCTGCCTTCACACGCTGTTAAGCCATTGCGCACAGAGGCGCTGCGGCTGTCCCCGCCTAAAACAGGGGGCATCAAACGACTGTCGGCAAGGGGCGCAACGGCTGCATCATACAATGTGCGGTCATCGGGGTGAATCACCACGCGCACCGCTTTGATATCCTCATGGGCCAAGCAGGCGCGAACCGTGTGCTGCAACACAGGCGCACCGCGTAAATTGCGATATTGTTTCGGCACACCACCACCTGCGCGTGTGCCGCGTCCTGCTGCAACGATTAAAATTTCGGCATTCATGGGTTTTTCCTTCTTCATCTTACACTTACCGCGCCATTGCCTGCGTCACAATGGTACTATGCCGTCTGAACCGCTTGCCAAATCAGGTGAAATGCCTAATTTGAAGGCATGACCCAGATTCTGATTGGAAATAAGGCACTTTCGCCTGCTGTCTTCCTTGCTCCGCTAGCAGGGATTACCGATTTGCCGTTCCGAAATCTGGTCTCTCGCTTTGGTGCGGGGTTGGTCGTGTCTGAAATGATTGCCTCCGAAGAAATGATGCAAGCGCGGCCCGGAACGCTGGCCCGTGCGGAACTCGGCTTTGACAGTGATAACACTGCCGTTCAGATCGCAGGACGTGATGCCTATTGGATGGCCGAATGTGCCAAGCTCTGCGTTGGAAATGGCGCACAACTTATTGATATCAATATGGGATGCCCAGCGAAGAAGGTCACACAAGGCTACTCTGGGTCTGCCTTGATGAAAGACATCGACTTTGCGCTTACACTGATCGAAGCGGTGGTCGAAGCCGTTGACGTGCCTGTCACCCTGAAAACCCGATTGGGCTGGGACGACGACATGTTAAATGCCCCGCAATTGGCTATCGGGGCCGAAAACGCAGGCGTGCAGATGATCACCATTCATGGGCGCACCCGTTGCCAGTTTTACAAAGGCCACGCCGATTGGGCCGCCATTGCCCGTGTGAAAAACGCGGTCAACGTCCCCGTCATCGCCAATGGGGATATTATCGATGCGGCCAGCGCCGAGAAAGCCCGCAAACTGTCGGGTGCCGATGGCGTCATGATCGGGCGCGGCGCGCAGGGTCAACCGTGGCAACTGGCGCAAATCGCGGCACATTTGTTTGGAACACCGCAGCCGAATGTTCCAACAGGACCCGCGCTTTTGGATTTAATATCAGACCACTACGATGCCATGCTCACCTTTTATGGGGCAGAGCTTGGCAACCGTGTCGCCCGCAAACATCTGGGATGGTACATGGACACATTGCCCACTCCCGCCCCCCTTCGAAAACGCATTTTCACGGAAAAGGACGGCGATACCGTTCTCAAACTCATTCGTGAACTGCCCACCGACACAGAAATGATGGCCGCGCAATGATCCCTGACTACGAACAAATATGGGCCACTTTACCGTTTCCAGCCTTCGTGCTGGACGGGGAAAACCATGTGCGCCACGCCAACAGTGCCGCAGAACAAATGGTCAAAATCTCGGCCAAACAACTGCGGGAACGGGATGTGGCCGTTCTGTTTGGCGAAAACTCCGTCATTGCCTACACGGTGCTACAGGCGCGGAAAAAATCTGGGTCGTTGATGCAGTACAATGTGGATGTTGCCATGAACGACATGGATCCACTGACCTGCAATGTGCATGTGGGGCCCCTTGGCGGCGATGATGATGCCTTGTTGTTGTTGATCCAGCCCACAGGCGTTGCCCAAAAGATGAGCCGCTCGCTCACCCACAGGGCCGCCGCCCGTTCAGTGGTCGCCATGTCCGCAATGCTGGCCCATGAACTGCGAAACCCTCTGGCAGGTATTTCTGGCGCGGCGCAGCTTTTGGCCATGAACGCCAGCGATGAAGACCTCGAACTGACAGAGCTGATCGAAACGGAAACGCGCCGCATCGGAAAACTGATCGACCGTGTGGAGCATTTTGGCGATGACCGCCCGACTGCACAAATGGCGGTGAACATCCACGATGTTCTGGATCGTGCGGTCCTTGCGGCGCAAG
>CAYWIR010000138.1:0-6889 GCA_964458375.1 uncultured Neptunicoccus sp. | reverse complement strand
GCTGCGTGTTGTTTCGCTTTATGGGCGAGAAACATTCTTCGATTTGAATAAATTGTCATCGGCCGAGTCTCGTAAAGCTAAAACTTTTAGCATCTTTGCCTTGGGCGGTTTGTATTTCAAGTTTGGTGAGGCAGTCCTTTACGTTAACGAAGGAGCGCATCATACAAAGCCGCTTTTGTCATTGATGCGGCCTTATTGCGAGGATGTACAAACCGTTATAGATGCTCAGTTACACGACCTTAGGGATTGATGTGACACATGCCTGAACTTCCCGAAGTAGAGACCGTGCGCCGTGGGTTGGAGCCTGCGATGGTGGGCAAGCGCATTGCGGTGGCGGATGTGCGGCGTCCTGATTTGCGGTGGCCATTCCCTGATGGCATGGCCAAGCGGTTGACGGGTGCACGGGTGGAGCGGTTGCGGCGTCGGTCAAAGTACATTCTGGGGGATTTGGACACTGGGGAAACGATTCTGATCCATCTTGGCATGTCGGGCCGTATGACGATTGCTGCGCCTCAGGGCGATGCCAAAGATATGTTGGGGGAGTTTCATCATCTGCACCCTGCACCTGCGAAACACGATCATGTGGTTCTGGATATGGAAGACGGGACGCGGATCACGTTCAATGATGCGCGGCGCTTTGGGTCCATGGATATGTTTGCGACTGATACGGCAGAGCAACACAAACTGTTGGCTGTGTTGGGACCAGAGCCGCTGGGGAACGGTTTTGACGAGGCGTATTTCAAGGCGGCGCTGAAAGGGAAGAATTCACCGATCAAGTCGGTGTTGTTGGATCAGCGGATCGTGGCGGGGTTGGGCAATATCTATGTCTGCGAGGCCTTGTGGCGGACGGGGATTTCGCCGCTTCGCAAAGCAGGTGGGTTAAGCGGGAAACGTGTTGCGAGCCTAGTGCCTGCGATTCGCCAAGTTTTGGGCGAAGCGATCGAATCTGGTGGATCTTCGCTGAAGGATTATCGTCAAGCGGATGGGGAATTGGGCTATTTCCAACATTCCTTTGCGGTTTACGGTCGCGAAGGTGAGCCGTGCCGTACCAATGGTTGTACAGGCACGATTAAACGCGCGGTACAAGCGGGGCGGTCGTCGTTTTACTGTGGGTCATGTCAGTCTTAGGTTGAAACCCAGCCCCTGCGTGGTAATCCTGAACGTTCAAGAAACTGCGAATGAGTGTTCTTATGGGCTATGAAACCCTGAATGTGGACGTTGATGATCATGTTGGTGTGATTACGTTGAACCGCCCTGATGCGTTAAATGCGTTGAACCAGCAACTGCTGTCAGAGCTGGCTGTCGCGCTCGGAAAGATGAGCGAAAACGATAAAGTGCGGTGTATCGTGCTGACGGGTAGCGAAAAAGCGTTCGCGGCTGGGGCGGATATTACCGAAATGGCACCGCAGTCTTTCGTTGATATGTATGCGTCGGACTATTTCACCGAACAAACAGATGCGATTCTGCGCTGTCGAAAGCCGATTATCGCAGCCGTGTCTGGCTATGCGCTGGGCGGTGGGTGTGAATTGGCGATGATGTGTGATTTCATTATTTGTTCGGACACGGCGAAGTTTGGCCAGCCAGAGATTAACCTTGGGGTTATCGCAGGAATCGGTGGCAGCCAAAGGCTGACGCGGTTTGTGGGTAAGTCAAAATCCATGGAAATGCATCTGACAGGGCGGTTTATGGATGCTGAAGAAGCCGAACGGTCGGGATTGGTGAGTCGCATTGTACCAGCCAAAAAACTGATGGAAGACGTTATGGCGACCGCTGCGAAGATTGCAGAGAAATCGACGCTGTCGACAATGGCCGTTAAAGAGGCTGTAGATCGGTCTTATGAAACGACATTGCGCGAAGGTATCCTGTTCGAACGGCGCTTATTTCATTCGCTTTTCGCGACAGAAGACCAGTCTGAGGGCATGTCTGCCTTCATGGAAAAACGGGCCCCGAAATTTAGGGGCAAATAATCGCCTTATGCCCCGTTGACTTGTGACCGAAGTGGTCCTAGAAGCGCGGTTCATCTTTCGAATCCGTAAGATACAGGAATTTTATCATGGCTAACTCGCCACAAGCAAAAAAACGTGCACGTCAAATCGAACGCCGCACTGAAGTAAACAAAGCCCGCCGTTCGCGGATTCGTACTTATCTGCGTAAAGTAGAAGAAGCGATCGCTGGTGGGGATCAGACCGTTGCAGCAGCTGCGCTGAAAGAAGTTCAGCCAGAAATGATGCGCGGTGTGTCCAAAGGTGTTCTGCACAAGAACACAGCAAGCCGCAAAATCTCGCGCCTGTCGGCTCGGGTTAAAGCGCTCGCTTAAACCAAAACGGTTTATCAAAGATTAGGCAGGGTCCATAACGGGCCCTGTTTTTCTGTGTTTGGTTGAGTTTTTGCATCCAGAGCCCAAGGTGTTTGCGCTTCGGCGCGAAAGTTTAAAAGTTTGTTAAAAGAATCGGGCTGAATGGGAATGTTCTGCATTTGATCCTGTTGAGACAGACGCGCTGATTTAATAGGTTAATCAAATTGCCGCGACATCTGCCGTCGCTGCATTTCACAATATGAAATACGATTGTCACGCTGTCTGTTTAGATGGCGTTTCTTCCGTTGTGATGTAAAATTACCCTTTAAAATCAAAATGTTACATATGTGCAGATTCGCAATCTAATTTACGAGTCAACAGAGAAGAGTCGTTGTTTGGGCTTGGGAACTGTTGCTATCAACTTCGAGTGATTCATTGCCTCGGCGAAGAATCAGGAATCGAAACACGGCTGCAAAAGGATGTTAGCGAGATGGAAAACCAAGTTTCTGAAGTTACGCCACAGGAAACTTGGGATGGTTTACGCGACAATGCAGATACTGTTTTGGTGGATGTTCGCACACAGGTTGAATGGGCTTTTGTGGGAATGCCTGACCTGTCCGAATTGGGCAAAGAGCCGCTGTTGAACCAGTGGGCGACCTTGCCTGGAATGCAACAAAATACATCCTTCTTGGATGACTTAACAAGCCAACTGGATGGTGCCGCGCCGTCCAAAATTTACTTTCTTTGCCGATCGGGTGTCCGATCCTTGTCTGCCGCGCATCTGGTTGCTGAAGCCTTTGCCGCAAGAGGACAGGCCGTAGAATGCGTCAATATCATTGGCGGATTCGAGGGCGATCTGGATGGGTCCAGGCACAGAGGAAATTCAAACGGTTGGAAAGTAAGCGGATTGCCTTGGCGGCAATCATGAAACTATTTGGGGATAGAATGACAACTGATGTTTGGGGATCGGTGCAAGATCGTTTGCGCAATGACTTGGGTGTGGACGCTTTTAAGAACTGGATTGAGCCGCTGACTTTTGACGGTGTGGTTGGGCAAGTAGCCCGATTCCGTGCGCCAACTGGGTTCTTGGGGAATTGGGTTTCACGGAATTATTCCGACAAAATCCAAGGTCTGTTTGTTGAGCTTGGCGAAACGGTAGCCCGTGTGGAATTTTCGACAGGTGCGGCTGCGCCCAAAGCGGCTGCAGAAGCTGCGAAGCCTGTGGTGCAACCTACTGTGAAGTCGCAAGCGACAGGATCTGCTGAATTGCCAGGTGCACCGTTGGATGCGCGATTTACGTTCGACAACTTCGTGGTGGGCAAACCGAACGAATTGGCTCATGCGGCGGCGCGACGTGTATCCGAGGGCGGCCCTGTCACGTTTAACCCGCTGTTTTTGTATGGCGGCGTTGGCTTGGGCAAAACGCATTTGATGCACGCAATTGCATGGGATGCGAAGCGTCGCAATCCAGATGCAAAGGTTCTTTATCTGTCTGCGGAGCAGTTTATGTACCGCTTTGTTCAGGCGTTGCGGTTCAAAGACACGATGTCTTTTAAAGAGTTGTTCCGGTCTGTTGACCTGCTGATGGTGGATGACGTGCAATTTATTGCGGGCAAAGACAGCACGCAGGATGAGTTTTTCCACACGTTTAATGCGCTGGTGGATCAGAACAAACAGATCGTGATTTCAGCGGATCGTGCGCCTGGTGAGATTGACGGGCTGGAAGAGCGGATCAAATCGCGGCTTCAGTGGGGTTTGGTCGTGGACCTGCATCCAACAGATTACGAATTGCGCCTTGGGATTTTGCAAACAAAGGCAGAGATGCAAGCGAAGCATTATCCAGACGTGAAGATCGTGGATGGGGTGATGGAATTCCTTGCGCATCGGATTTCAACCAATGTGCGCGTTCTGGAAGGGGCGCTGACGCGGCTTTATGCGTTTGCATCGCTTGTTGGGCGTGAAGTGACGCTGGATGTGGCACAGGAATGTTTGGCGGATATTCTGCGTGCGTCTGATCGCAAAGTTACGGTGGATGAGATTATCCGCAAAGTGGCGGATCACTATAACCTGCGCATGACAGATATCCTGTCACCCAAGCGCGCGCGCGCGGTTGCACGGCCGCGTCAGGTTGGGATGTTTTTGGCCAAAACGCTGACCTCAAAGTCGTTGCCTGAAATCGGGCGTCGGTTTGGGGGGCGGGATCATACAACGGTGATTCATGCTGTGAAGAAGATCGAAGAGCTACGCTCCGTAGACAACCAGATCGCTGAAGATGTGGAAATGTTGCGCCGTATGCTTGAGGCGTAAATTCATAAACAGTGAATAGAGCGGGCGTTCCAATGGAGCGCCCGTTTTCGTTACTGGCGGATGATCTTCGCGATGCGTTTGCCGATTTCGCGGCTGCCTTTGATCGACGGGTGGATCATATCAGAGGCATGAAAGCTGCGGTCGCCATGTGGCACAAGATCGCGCACGGATACATGGAACACATTTGGGTCTGTGGCGGCAAATGCCTTCATCCGTTTTTCAAGTTCGTCCCCTTCATTGCGGCAATGTTCAATCGGTGAGCCTGCGCCTGGACTGCGCAGATAACCGACATAGATTACCTTGGCCCCTGAACGGCGGATTTTCTTAATCAGTTTCGGGATTTCCCCACCACCTTTTCCGTTTTTGGCGGCGAGTTTGTTCAGTTTGCGATCACAGCGGCTGCATCCGCATCCAAACCAGAGGTCATTGCCACCTCCGTTGACGATGACCCAATCCCAATCGCCTTTGCGGTATTGCTTGCCAATGTTGAACCCGATGCTGCCTGTGATGGGCAGTTTGTAAATGATACGAGCACCTAAGACAGACTTGTCCTTTACGCGCATGCCCGTTGCGCGTTCCACCGTATGGGATACGGCGCGCCCTGAAATGCGGTGGGATGCCAACATAGAATCCCCAATGGCGAGGATACGAGGGGCATCGTCTTTGGCCGCCAAAGACGAGGGAATGATCGTTATTGCGGCGAGTGCGATTGCTGTAATCAAGCGTTTCATTGTTAAAATACCGTTTGTTTGATGTACGTGACCGATTTCTAGTCAACTTGATTAAAGTATGTGAAAATTTTGTGGCGGCGTCAGAGAAAATCTATGAATTGTGCAAAAGCATGAAATTGTGTTGATTTATGGCACTCTGCATTGGCTTTGGCTTGACCCTTTGGTCCGTCCCATGCTTTGTGAGACAGAACTTGTATTTGAGGCCATTTGGCGTAGAGTTTGCGGCCCACGCAGCACCATAGGCAACCCAAGGAGCGGGACATGAAAGTCAGTATCGAACGCAGTGCATTGCTGAAAGCTATGTCTCAGGCCCAGTCAGTTGTGGAGCGGCGCAACACGATCCCAATTTTGGCGAACGTGCTGATCGAAGCGGAAAACGCGACTGTGAGCTTTCGTGCGACAGATTTGGATATCGAAGTGGTGGATAAGACACCTGCGATGGTCGAACGTGCGGGTGCGACAACGGTTGGTGCGCATACGCTGCATGAAATCGTGCGTAAGCTGCCTGATGGGGCGATGGTTGAACTGGTTGATGATGGCGCATCTGGGCGTTTGGAAGTGAACGCAGGGCGGTCGAACTTCTCTCTAGCGACATTGCCCAAAGAAGATTTCCCTGTGATGGCATCGTCTGAATACGATTGTAATTTCAGCGCCAATTCAGCGGTTTTGCGGCGGTTGTTTGATAAATCGAAGTTTGCGATTTCCACCGAAGAAACACGGTATTATTTGAACGGCGTGTATATGCACGCCGCAGATGGGGACGGCGGACAAAAGCTGCGCTGTGTGGCGACTGATGGTCACCGTTTGGCACGGATTGACGCGGATTTGCCATCTGGTGCGGATGGATTGCCAGGCGTGATTGTACCGCGAAAAACCGTTGGTGAGCTGCGCAAGCTGTTGGAAGACGATGATGCGGATATCGCGGTGTCGGTTTCTGAAACGAAGGTGCGGTTTGCCACGCCTGAGATTACACTGACGTCCAAGGTCATTGATGGTTCTTTCCCCGATTACACGCGGGTTATTCCACAAGGTAACACACGTCGTTTGGAAGTGGACGCGGCAGAATTTGCCAAGGCAGTGGATCGCGTTTCAACGGTATCTTCTGAACGTTCCCGCGCGGTAAAACTGGCGCTTGATGAGGACCGTTTGGTTCTGTCGGTGAATGCGCCAGACAGCGGTGCAGCCGAAGAAGAACTGGCGGTTGCCTATGGTGACGAGCGGTTGGAAATTGGGTTTAACGCGAAATATCTGCTGGAGATTGCGGGCCAAGTGGACCGTGAAAACGCGGTGTTCATGTTCAATTCGTCTGGCGACCCAACCTTGATGCGTGAAGGCAATGACGACAGCGCCGTTTACGTCGTGATGCCAATGCGGGTGTAACGGTTTTGGCGGCTCCTTCGCTGGCGCTGCAAAGCCTGACGCTATCCCACTTTCGATCCCATAAGCGGACCGTTCTGGAAACGGACGGACGACCTGTCGCCATTTACGGAGCGAATGGGGCTGGCAAGACCAACATTCTAGAAGCGATTTCGATGCTGTCGCCGGGCCGTGGGTT
>CAYWIR010000137.1:0-6892 GCA_964458375.1 uncultured Neptunicoccus sp. | reverse complement strand
CCCGATGGGCTCAAAAAGCTCGACCTTTTGAACATCATGCGCAACACGCTGTCATGGGATGAACAACAGGTTCTCGACCAACTGGCCCCCGCCAGCATAACCGCCCCAACAGGCACAAAACTCCCCATTGATTACGGCGCAGCCCAACCGAAAATCGCAGTCCGCTTGCAAGAACTCTTTGGGATGACCACGCATCCAACCGCTGGCCCTAACCGCCTACCGCTGCTCATAGAGCTGCTGTCCCCTGCACGCCGCCCTGTGCAAACCACCGCCGATTTGCCAAACTTCTGGTCTACATCCTATGCAGATGTGCGCAAAGACATGCGGGGGCGCTATCCCCGTCACCCATGGCCCGAAGACCCCACGCAAGAAGAGCCGACACGCCGCGTGAAGCCGCGAAAATAAATTAACCCGTTAATAAGACAAAACCCTAGCTTCCCAAGTTTTAATAGCTAAACTTCTCTCCAGCGGGGGATTCTATTTAGGCGATCTTCCCATAAAGGACATACATCTGGGAGGAACCATGTCTAAACTCTTTTCACTATCCGCTATCGTTGCGGCAACTGCGCTCGCTGCCACATCGGCATCCGCACAGGTTAACCTAACTGCGGAAACCGCCAGCCCTGGTGGGTCTGTTCACCTTGGCATCAGCCATTTGGGTGAAGTCGCAGCCAAACGCGGCATCGCGAACATTCAGTTGTCCGATGGGCAAACCCTGACCAACTCCATTCAAAACGTGGCCGAAGGCAAAACCGATATCGCCTCTACCCCGTACATCCTGCCCTTCTTGCTGGCAAAGGGCCGTGGCCCTTATTCAAAACTCGGCGCAGAAAAAGGTGCGGAATTGGCGGGCAACTTGCGTGCTCTTTATCCACTGACACTCGGCGTGTTCGGCCTCTACGCTTACGATTCCAACAACATCAAAGGCTGGGATGATTTGGCTGGCCGCAAGGTCTTGAACGGCCCACCACGCGGCGGCGCTTTGACAAATGCCCGTGCTGTTATCCAACTGACCGCTGGCCTGAAAGAAGGCGACGGGTACACAGGGGTTCAGGTCAACTGGGGCCAAGCGCCAAAAACCATCTCTGACGGTTCCGTAGAAGCAGTGGTTCTGCCAATGCTCTTCCCAGACACCCGTATCACCACAGCTCTGGCGGCTGGTGATATGACCATCTGGTCCGTGCCAAAGGAGAAATTTGAATCCGAAGGCTGGCAAAAATACACCCGTGCACCGGGCTCTGCCCCTTGGGTTATGGATGTGGCTGACATGAAAGCACCAAATGGCGTGACCGTCGTTTCCGAAGACGGCACATTCCGCGGCTTGGCCACAATCGGTGGGGACATCGTCCACAAAGATATGGACTTTGATTTGGTCAAAGCCTTGGTCACAGCCCACATTGAAACACTCGAGGAAATGAAGGCCAAAGCACCTTTCGCAGCTAACGCTGGCTTTGGCATCGTCGACATTGTGAAATCTGGCATGTGTGGTGCAAACCCGATCAAATATCACCCAGGGGCTGTCGCCGCTTGGGAAGGCGCGGGTTACACCATCGACGATTGCGCCAAAGGCTAAACTCTGTCGCTTAACGCACACGAAACAGGCCGCAGATTCTGCGGCCTGTTTTGCCCCTTTTAAGGCCAAGCACCATGTCCAAAGACACAAACGTCACCGCCGAAGTCTCGGCAGAGGATCCACAACCGACCAGCAGACTGGTCTATGTTTTGGCGCTGATCTTGGTCATAATTGGCATGTTGAATGCCACCCCGGGCATTCCTGGCCTTGATGAAGCTGCGCAAACCATTTCTGGCCTTGATTGGATCGTGGTGCGCAAATTTCCATACGAGTATTTTTACCCGCTGATCTTCTTCTGGATGATGCTGATCGTCGCGTTAAAACACTCCATGTTTCGCGATTGGGCAAACCGCAGCAGTGCGCGCCGCGGTTTTGGCCTGTTTATGGATGTGGCCCTTGTGATTGCCGCAGGTGCGATTTCCATGACCTATCTGATGGAAATTGACAGCGTTTGCATCATTGACCAATTCACGGGGGAACGGGCTGAACTGATCGCCAAAAGCCTGATCGAAGAACGCGAATTTGCCGAGCTGTATGGCCTGCCCATCCCCGACACCGTAGAAGATCCGCAATGTATCAACACCACGGGCGGCTTCCTTGTGTTGATCGTCGGTCTCTCAGTTATCACCTTCTTGGCCTACAACATTAAGGTCTGGGGCTTGCCGTTGGTTATCGTGTCGATCCTTGTGGCAGGCTACACCATCGTTACGGTGCTGGTGTGGTACTTTCACGGCCCAGATGACATCAACAAATACCTGATGACAAAGCTCGGTGGTGAACCGCGTTTGCTGACAGACGGGCGACCGCGCGTGCATGATGTGTTGGTGAACTCTGCCTCTGGCTTGCTTGGTCGGTTTATCGACATCATTATGAACACGGTCTTCCCCTACATCGTTTTGGGCGGCTTGTTCGGGGCCTCCGCTGGTGGGCAATCCTTGATCAAACTTGCGTTTCTGTGGACTCGTAAACTGCGCGGCGGCCCTGCCCATGCTGCGATTATTTCATCCGCGATGTTTGGCACCATTTCAGGCGGACCTGTCGTCAACGTTCTGTCCACAGGCGTTTTGACCATTCCCATGATGATCAAACGTGGATTTTCCCGTGTCTTTGCTGGCGGGGTTGAGGCAGCGGCCTCCTCTGGTGGCTCGATCATGCCCCCCGTTATGGGCGTTGCTGCCTTCGTTCTCGCTGCCCTGACGGCTGTGCCCTACCGTGAAGTGATCGTCGCCGCCACAATCCCTGCCGTTGCCTATTTCTTCTGCCTGTTCCTGTCGGCCGTGTTCCAATCGCGCAAACAAGGGATCGAAGCCATTGGCGAAAAAACCCCTGACATGGTCCTTGATCGCAAAGACAAGCTACACCTTCTGCAAATCTTTGGCCCTATCGTTCTGATCCTGATCCTGCTCCTCACGGCAAAAGAAAACATCGGCTGCGGCCCCATCGGCGCCTTGTTCGGCGTGGACGTGATTATCGAAGGCGAAAAATGCCGTGCCACAGACCTCCCATGGCTGCTGCGCATCGTGCAAAACTCTGTCGGTGATGCAGGCAGCGCAGGCTGGTGGGCCGTGATACTGCTGATTGTGCTTTTGTTTATCGACCCAGAGGTGCGCAAAACACCCAAGAAAATCCTCGACGCGCTGTCAGGTGCTGGTGTGCTTATCTCTACACTTTACCTGATGTTTCTGGCCGTTTCGATTATCGACTTCTGCCTTAATTTCACGGGGCTGTCCAAGTTCATAGCCTTGGATGTGCTCGGCTTCCTGCAATCCTTAAACCTCGGCTCAGGTGGGTCTGTGCTGTTCCAGTTCATTGCCCTCTTCACCACCATGGCGCTTGCCGTGCTGCTGGGCATGGGGATGCCTGCTGTGCCTGCCTATATCAACGTGGCCCTTTTGATGGGGCCGCTGTTGGCGGGGCTTGGGCTGTCGATCTTTACTGCCAATATGTTCATCTTTTACTTCGCCGTCGCATCGGCCATTACGCCCCCCGTGGCCATCGCTGCCTTTGCCGCCGCCACAATCACCAAGGCCGACCCCATGGCCACAGGCTTTTCCGCGGTGAAATCAGGGATCGTAATGTTTATCATCCCGTTCGTTTTTGCCATGTACCCCGAACTCTTGCTTATTGACCAAGCCATCCTGAACCCCTCTTCAACAAGCGAAGCGGATCGGTATCTGCCAGGGTATGACGGGCAACTCTATCTTGGTGCGCTGATCTGGTTGATCGCTCGGCTGATGCTGGCGCTTTATCTGCTCGCCAGTGCTTTGGCCGCTTATGACCACAAAGCCATGCCCGCATGGGAAGTGATCGCCCGTTTGGGCATCGCCGCTGGTATTATGATGAGCGATCCAATGTTCCACGTTCCTGCCTTGATCCTTGGAGGCGCGGTCATCGCCTACCACATGATCCAAGCGAGGAAGGTCAGCGTTTAAACGTGGCGTCGTGGCCTGTCTCACAGCCTTTGGACTTTCCCTCCCTTGGCCGCTGGCCTAGGGTTGCGGTATGAACCTTGTCGCCCTGCGATCCCCCGAATTTCGACTGTATTTCCTTGGCGCAATCGCCAATGTGAATGCCCTTTGGATCAGCCGAATTGTGATCGGTTGGCTGGCATGGGATATGACGCGCTCCGCTACTTTTGTGGGCATCGTCGCCGCCAGCTCTTTGTTGCCCACCTTGTTCTTAGGACCCTTCTTTGGGGTCATGGTGGATCGCTCGAACATCAAAAAGGCGGCGTATTCCACAAACATCTGCATGATCGGCTGCATCGCCGTGCTGCTTGCGCTGCAAGCATCGGGAAACATCGGTACGATCAGTTTGATCCTGATTTCACTGGCCATTGGAACCGTCACGGCAGCGCACCACCCCGTACGCCTATCCCTCGCCCCGCGCCTTGTGAAACCCGAACATGTGTCCTCTGTCGTCGCACTAGCGGCATTAAACTTTAACCTTGCCCGCTTGGTCAGCCCCGCTATCGGCGGCATATTGATCGACCTAACGGGCATCACAACGGCCTTGCTGATCACGCTTATCCTGTTCCTGCCCAACCTCGCGATCTTGTTCCGCTTACATCCACGGGAACTGACGAAACACGGCAGCGAACCCTTTGCCACCGCCATGGCCGAAGGCCTGCGCTATATTCGACAACGCCGCATGATCATGGTCATCCTTGCCACCACTGCCGTGTTCTCCATTGCACTGCGCGGCGTTCTCGAAGTGTTACCGATCATCGCAGACGGCTCTTTTGGACGCGGCGCAGTGGGCCTTGGGCAGCTTGGCTCTGCCGTTGGGGGCGGTGCCCTACTGGCGGCCCTGCATAAGGCGCTCGCTACACAGAAAACCGCATCCGATGCCCTGTCCCCGCTGAACCTTGGGGTTGCGATCTTGGGGCTAATGGCAATGGCCCTGCTTGGCACCACAGACGTTTGGATCATTGCTCTTGCGTGTGCGGCCATTCTGGGCACCACAGGCACCTATTTCGGCATCACCATGCAATCCATGATCCAAGCGGACCTGCCAGATGATATGCGCGGGCGTGTGATGTCTATTTGGGTCGTTGTGGGGCTTGGGACCACGGCCCTTGGCGCATTCCTGATTGGGGCCTTGGCCCATTGGATCACCATCGGCCCCGCCAGTCTTTGGATCTCAGGCACGGGACTTGTCGTTATCCTGATACTATCGCGGCGCGCCCATCAGGACACGCCGCAATAAAACCTAAACTGCGAGATGCGCGTTACGCGGCAGGAAAGACAATCACATCGTCTGCTGTCAAACCTTGACCGCCAGCAATGACGGCGACAACCTCACCATCAGCCAGAACTTCAACGCTTGTCGTACCAGTCACGTCGTTCAACGTAATCACAGGGGCCGTGCCACCTTCGGCATAAGCCAGTGAAAGCGTATCCTCTCCCACCACAAAGTCTGTGACAGACGCAGCGTCTGTAATCCCTTGACGCGCATCAATAGCAAAGATGTCACTGCCTGAACCACCCGTGGCAATGTCACCGCTGCCCAGATCAATCTGGTCATTGCCGTCACCACCAAACAACGTGTCCACTTCGTTGTCATCAAAGGACAAGGATGTCCCCGTAGCACCAGCGTTCAGAGCGTCCAAGTCAAAGTCATTGCCGCCAATCACGTCATCACCAGCGCCGCCCGTAACAACATCCGACCCTGCACCGGCAAAGATAACATCATCGCCGTCACCGCCGCTTGCATCATCGTCACCGTCGCCACCAATAAGGACGTCATTCCCAATTCCGCCTCGCAAAAGATCATCGCCAGCGTCACCAAGCAGGACATCATCGCCAGCTTCGCCGAAAATTTCATCATCCCCTTCGCCACCGGACAGATCGTCAGCGCCATTGCCGCCACGGATCACATCATCGCCGAAACCGCCATAGATTTCGTCAGCTTGACCATCGCCATTGAGTTCATCGTCACCTTCTTCGCCATACAGCAAATCAGACCCAAAGCCGCCGAAAATGCTGTCGTCGCCTTCTTCGCCGTAGATCAAGTCGTCGCCATCACCACCCGTGGCATAGTCCGCTTGTTCGCCAAGGTCCAAACGATCATTGCCAGCACCGCCGTCAATCACGTCTTCTCCATAACCACCATCGATGCTGTCATTGCCCGCACCCCCGTATGCTGTGTCAAAGCCAACGCCCAAACGGGCCTCGTCGTTGCCAGCACCCAGAGTGCCCGTGTCATTGCCGCCGTGCAAAACGACGAGATCATCACCATCTGTGCCTGTGTAAACTTCGGCTGTGTCGTCGCCTTGATACTCCTCACCAGAACGTGTCGATTCTGCGGGACTATCATCATCATCCGTTGCTTCCCCGATGCCAAATACGACACCGCCAATACCCAAAAGGGACAGAAGAATAATCTCAATCATGTTGCACCCAAGCTTTTGCCCGCATCTAATTTACGGGACCCTCGTTAAAGAAAACGTATGGCGGCAAGCAGCTGACACCATGTCAGGATCATACCACCCGCCCCGCGCGATGGACACAAATTTGACCAAAACTGCCTAAAATTTACCACGTTTCACGCCAAGCCCGTGCGCACTGTTTCCACCCGCATAACAATGCAGCAGAATCGCAATAACTGTGGCGCAGCGACGGGGAACGGGTGCGAATCACGCAAAAAAGAAGGGGAGCGATGTGCTCCCCTTAAGTCTAACTTTCAGGCTCTTCTTGTTACCGCTCGGTTAGTTGCCTGCGGCCTGAAGGCGTTAAAGGCGGACCTTGGCCCGCCTTTAATCTAAATGTCTTAGCTACAGCCGCTTGTCGCGCCGCAGGTGTTGCACTTCATGCAGGT
>CAYWIR010000136.1:0-6920 GCA_964458375.1 uncultured Neptunicoccus sp. | reverse complement strand
TTTAGCATGGCAGTTCTAGCCAGCTTCGATGCGCACACAAAGATTGCGCTGCGCGTGTTTGGGGCGCGGTAAGGAAGTGTTCGGTTGCTGCGTCTTCGACCAGATTGCCACTGTCCATGACCATCAGCCGATCAACCCGCGCGGCGGCGAGGCCAAGGTCGTGGGTGATCAGCAAGAGCGCAGTGCTGCGATCTGTCAAAAAGTTATCCAGCAAGTCCATCGTGCCTGCGGCCACAACGGGATCTAGGGCAGACGTGGGTTCATCCATCACCAGCAAATCAGGTGTGCCGATCAGGGCCATTGCGATGACAAAACGTTGCTGCATGCCTCGGCTCCAGCCCCATGGGCGTTTGCGCAGATCACCGCCTTCTATGCTAAGGGCCGCGAATAGGGATTTCTGGCGATTAGGATCATGTGACAGGCCAAGCGCGTGTTCGGCTTGGCGCCAGTGAAACGCCATAGAGCGTAGCGGATCAAGCGCTTCATCTGGGCTTTGGGGTACGTGGGACACGCTTTGGCCTTCGGCACGAAGTGTATCAATCAATTCGTGCCCCAGCGTGGATTTTCCAGACCCAGAAAACCCAACAAGCCCGACGCGTTCGCCGGGCTTAATGTCTACGTTAGTAGGGTAGAGAATGGTTCGGCCTGCGCGAATTGCGCACAGGCCGTGGGCGCTTATTGTCATTCGCTCAGGGCAGTCTCGTGTGTGATCCAATAGGTTTCAGTCGGATGCACAGCATAGCCTGTAAGGCCCTTGCGCGCTACGTTTGTTTGGCTGACGTGGAACACAGGGATCATTGCTGCTTCTGCGGCGATAACCTTTTGTACGTTGTCGTAAATCACTTTGCGTGCTTCAGGGTCAAAGTTTGTGCGACCTTCTTCCAACAGAGCATCGAGTTTCTCGTTGGAATATGCGCCTGAATTCGAGCCACCTGTGGACTTCAACAAAGTTTCAAGAACGGCACCTGGGTCGCCTTGAGGTGTGGTTACCCATGCCTGAAGGAACATATCTGCGCTGCCGTCTTTAATGGCGTCGTTGCTCGCGCCGTATTCGCCGACGCGCACGTTTGCCTTAACGCCAATGGCTTGCAAGAACGCTTGGGTGAGTTCCGCAGTGGGGGCCAAAGCCGCACGGGACGAATAGGTAACAATGTCGATTTCAAGGGGTGCGCCATCGAGCATCCAAGTGCCGCCTTGTTTTTCGGCGCCAGCTTCGGCCAGCAGAGTTTCAGCCAGCTTTGGATCATAGATTGGATCAATATCCGCCGCCCAGCCTTTGCCAGCGGGGTAAATTGTGCCAGCAGGAACACCGCCCACACCAGACAAAGCCGCATCTACAATACCGGAGCGATCAATCGCAGCTGATACCGCACGGCGGATCAGTGGGTTGGACATCGGGCCGCTTGCCGCATTCACAGTATAGAAATAGAGCCGCGCAGTTGGGGCAGAAAACCCAAGCGCACCTGTTTCTTGAATGCGGTTAAAATCGGTTTCTGGATAGTTGATCACCATGTCCACTTCGCCTGCTTCAAACGCCAAAGCGGATGCGCCAGGATCAGGGATGGCGACAACGCGCACTTCTGCCAATTTTGGTGTGCCGAGGCGGTAGTCGCTGTTGGCTTCTACGCGGTAAAGCTGCTCTGGGATCGATTCGCGAAAAACAAACGGCCCTGTGGCGTTGATCGGGTAAGCATCTGAAGCTGCGCCCAGAATGGCAATGGCAGGTTCAGACAGCATCCAAGGGAAGGCCGCGTTCGGGTTATTGGTTTCAAACACTACAACGGAATCGCCATCGGTGCTCATGGATTTCAAATCCAGCAGTTTGGCAACGCGCCCGTTGTGGCCAGCGTGATCTTCATCAGAAATGGCAGAAATGGCGTCGATAACCGCTTGGGCCGTCATTGGTGTGCCATCGTGGAACTTTACGCCTTCGCGCAAGGTCACCCGCCATGTAGTTGGGGTGGCTTTTTCAATGCCGCTCGCCAGACGTGGATAGAGGTTTGTGTCGTAATCAATACCCATTAGCGTTTCTGTCACACCTGTCTGGTTTGACATCCAACCGTTGTATCCTGCGCGTGGGTCTGGAACTTCGGCGTTGGGGCCAAAGCCAGTGGAAATGGTAAGGCTACCTTCTTGGGCAAGAGCAGGTAGGGCGGTGCTTAAAGAGAGGAGTGCTGCGGCAGCAATTCCTTTGAGATATGACATGGGTTTATCCTTTAGGTCGATCTGTTTTGAGGGGGGCGCGGGGCAAATTTGTCGCGCGCGAGTGTTTTGGCTTCGGCTTTGGAAAGCATAGAGAGAGCTTCTTCAACGCTGCGCCCTTTGGCTTGTGCTTTGAGCCAAATACGTCGGGCAGATGCAGGCGACCATGGTAAGGCTGCTTGACCCAGCCAGTGTCGTAGTGGTGCAGGGAGTGAATCATAGTCGCTCATGGGGTTTCCCACACGGCGTTTGCCGCGCAAGCTTGTTTGCCCTATGTTGCGAGTGTGAGTGTGAGGCATGTTTTCGCCGTTGACTTGTATTTTTACATTCACGCAACTAACAAAGTTACCAAAGCCTCGCAACACATAAAGTTACATGAGCGGGCGATGAGGAAGAACAACAGTGAAACGCAACAGCCGCCTGTCTTTGGCGCTTCACACGCTCAGCCATATGGCTGGAGACCCGAGTAAAACCCGTACTTCAGCGGATATCGCGGAGCACGCTGGGACGAATCCAGTTGTGGTGCGCCGTGTGCTAGGACGACTGCGTGAAGCTGGATTGCTGACATCTGAAAAAGGGCATGCGGGCGGTTGGCGATTGGCCCGTGTCCCTGATGAAATTACGCTTGCGGATGTGTACCTCGCACTGAATGAACGGCTGGTTGCGAGCGAGGCGGAGGACGACGTGCCGTCTTGTTCTGTGGAGTATGCTTTGCATGAACGCGTGTCGAGCGTGTTGGCAGACGTGGAACAAAGTCTGGTGCAGAAACTGAGCGAAACGTCGATTTCTGATGTTTGATCGTTAGTGCCTTTAAAACTGTACTGCCTTTAGAATGTAACCGCTGAGAAGTAGAATGAGCGGGGGCCGTAGAAGTAATGTTGTAATCTTGGCGGCGGTGCTGAAGCGCATTTGATTAAACACGCTTCAGCATTGTTTCAGAGCGGTTTACTCATAAGCCATGAGTATGCCCTGTCGGCATACCCGAGACTAGTCTTTGGGCATCGTGCTGGAATGAAACCTGCTCATAGTTGCACTGTAGCTGACCTTTCCAGCGCCGTATTTGTTGTTAAATGACTTTGGAACCGGGTCTGAAGAGGTGAAGTCACTCGCATCCCACGTCAACGTGCCGACAACCTCATCAGGTTCCCCATTGGCAGCAAAAACCTGCACGCTAACCGTTGAGTCGAACTTAATGGCAATTCCTGGAACAAGCGTGTTGTCATCATCGTCATCCATTTCAAACGCATTGACTGGCGGGTATTTACACGTAGGTGTCGTGGCCCCATCAACCAGAGCTTTGAAAACCACATTGTCGTTCGAAGAAGGCGCTGCTGTGTTGAGGCACGTGATGTTCTCGATGATCCCGATGTTCTTGAACCGACCAACTTGGAAGCATGGTGGTGATGTGATCAAAAGTTCCGCGGATACCTCATGTGCGTTTGCTTCGATCAGGCCTTCGATATCTGCCTCTATCAAATCCTTTACATTCAGGCGGGTTACTTTGACATCCATGGAATAGCGCGCATCGTTTGCAGCGCCGTTCATTGTTAGCGTTGTCACTGACGTATCTTTCCCACACCAATTGGCACCGAGAAAGTCAGCGGCGTCCCATTGATTGAACGCGCCATCCTGATCGTAGAGGCAAAACGTGGCCGTATCCCGATAGTAATATGTGGGGCCAGGTTGGGTGTTCCCATTGGTCAAATCCCAAGTGTCGCCATTGTCCATGTCATGGCCTTGGCGCATTGGGATTTTGGGCAATCCTGCGTCGGTTTGCGCGATGATAACGACGTTATCATCCCCCGAGCCGCCGCCGACATGTGTGCAGGTGATAGACAGTAATTCAACTTTATACATGGTAGTATCCTTTTTGGTTCGTTGAAGGTTTGGTGATAATTTCTATGAGGAAATTCGGTAGTATCCGCTGAAGGTGCCTTGCCACATTACGGGGGCGTCGCCGCTGTCCACGGTAAAGCAGCAGGCCATTTGCACTGGGTTTCCGAGGGCATGGAGCTTAGTGTGGGTAGCTGGCAAATGCGGCGCCATTGTTAAGGGTTTTTCGGCAACAACTTCGCCTGTTTCATAACTGATTGCGGCTACGCTAAAGGTGTCCTGAAGCATCGCAGCGCGGCTTTCGGGATTGCTGTCGTTTTGGCCATCAGTTGTGCGCAGAATGGTATAGATTAGCCCGTCGTTGATCGCATATTTAGGCACCGCGCTGGAGCGATGATACCATGTCCATTTGTGCTCTGCGTCATAGGTAACGCCGTCTGCTGTTTCGATATCAAACCGTGTTATGCCGCCAACAAAGGGATGTTCAGTGTGATCGAACATGGGTGGAACTGGATACGGAAACCCGTTGGTGGACGGGATGATGATTGAGTTCCCATAAGCCATGACCGAGTTTTCGGTGCCTTTTGCGCCATCTTGAAACGCGGGATTGCCTTGAGTGAATAAAGGGGTTTCTGCGATCACTGCACCTGTGGCCACGTCAAAGACCTGCAAATTTAGCGCATCCGTTGCATTGTCTGTAATCACGACCCATTCCGCACCTGTTTCAGGCCCAAAGAAAGTAGGCGTTGCGCCCGTACCAAAACATTGGTCCGTTTCGGGCGTTTCAAAAAAGGATGGCGGATATTGCAGTTGCCCTGGTTTCCATGCATCGCCCGCATCGTAGGTCTGTGACCAAAGGTGAACAGGAGCGCCAGTGGCGGCATCCTTTACGATCAAGTGCAGCTTTGAGTTCGTTGTGACTGCTGCAACCTGTCCAAGTGTTGAGTGCGTGGTCGTGGAAAACGAGTTGTTAATCGTTTCGCCCATACCAAGTGGAATGGATTGGATGATCGGGTCTGAACCGTTCCCCAGTTGGCAAATGCCGACTTTGCCTTGCGCGGAAGCGAACCAGATGTCCCCATCCTGATCCGGGCTTAAGGACACAACGGCGTCATTTTTTATGCCTTGTTCGTTTTGAGGGCGAGATGCGGCGATGGGCAATTCTTGTGATGGATACAAGTGATCCGAAATATCCGCCAGCGTGTCCGCGGGGTTCAGGGCCAAACGATGGTGTTCGTCGTGAGATGCGGTGAAGCTGACGATTGTTGTTGTTGGCGTTTCATCTGCGACGGGTTGGGTTGCGGATGTGACAATGAGGCTGTCTGTTGGCTGGCCGCCTGACACATCACGCTGGTTCAAATAAGCATAGACCCCGCCCATCATAGACACCTGATGCACGTCTTGTGGCGTTCCCATGACGTGCCCAGTGTCACCATCAATCAAAAACACTTGGGCCTGCACAAGCGTTCCATCATCTTGATAATTGTCGGCAAGCGCAAAGGACGTTGCGAGCGCCATAACATGACCATCGGATCGGCGAAGCAAAGTTGGAAACGTTGCTTTTTGTTCGTGAAATCTTGCGTCAAAACTGGCGGCACTTAGGTCTGGGCCAGATAGGGGAGAGCTGTCAGAGTTTGACGTGTCCCCATGCATGGTTTGAACAAAGGGCACACTGGCGTTTATTGGCTCTGGTGCGTTTACTGAAGAAAATTTGGACATTCTGAATTCCTTTGGTGAAGTTAAAAAAGATATGAAATGGGGCTGAAATTTCGCCTTAAGACCCAAATCTAGGCCGAGGGCTTGGCAATCATTGGCACCAATGCCTTCGAAGAACGCACTGACCCAAGAAGGGGGTCCTTGAGAGATAAGGAATGTTGCGCCAAGCACAGGGATTGGTTTTTTGAGCTGTTGTGGCGGACATGGGTTTATTCATTCTTTCGCAGGCAGAATTGATTGCCTGTTTTGAGTAATCGGCCAAAAGCGATGCGGATAGCTGATCCGACGAATGTGCTGCATTCGCAGAATGAATTTTGGGTAATGAGAAATTTATCTAACTGTTAATATTGGATTTATATGAAATTTCGGTGGCGAACTTTCTTAATAAAAATTGAAAAACCCTAATTTCTTTGCTAGTTGCCACGATCAAGAACTGAAATTTGATAAGGTTATTTGTGTCGTGAATATTAAAGACCTCGATTTGAATCTGTTGTCCGTTTTCCATGCGATTTATGAAGCGCGTTCCATTAGTGCTGCGGCGGATCAGCTGGACCTAAGCCAGCCAGGTATGTCTCATGCTTTGAAGCGGCTGCGCACCCAGCTTGACGACAAATTGTTCGTGCGTAAGGGAAACGGGGTAGAACCGACGGTTTACGCAGAAACCATAGCTGAGCCTATTCGCAACGCTTTGAGCTTTTTGGAGACCAGCCTTTCACCAAAATCGGCATTTGATCCTAAGACGTCTACGCGCCACTTCCGACTGATCCTTGCTGATTTTCTTGAAGCTATGATTTTGCCTTCGATCATAGAGCACACAATCGACAATCCAAACATAACGTTTGAACTGGTTTCGTCGCAATCCATCAGGTTAGAAGATGCGATTTTGGACGGAAGTGTTGATGTCGTTGTGCATTTGCAAACGGATATGATGCACGAGATTTCGACCTTACCGCTGTTCCCGATCGAACCCGTCCTTGCTTATCGGATGGGGCACCCAATCATGCAAGAACCCAATCCAGCTGCGGCATTCGGAAAGTACCGTAAACTGGCCCTTAACCTTAAGTCTGGGGCCGTGCTTAATCTGGACAAAGCAAAGTTGGTGCAAAACACGAATAGGGATTATTTTGGCCTTGTTCACAATTTGCGCAGTCTGCCGCCACTGCTCGCAA
>CAYWIR010000135.1:0-6925 GCA_964458375.1 uncultured Neptunicoccus sp. | reverse complement strand
GTCATTATGCGCGGCAGGACCGAAGTAGAGCGCACCGAAATAGATGAGAAAAATGCGCGAGGCGCGGTGGGACATAAGGCCCGCGATGAGCGCCCAAAGGGCGGAGAAGAAGTGCAGGCTGTCGTCGAAGATATCGAGAGCGAAGATGCCAAAGGCGCGGCCTTCGGCGTCTGTTAGGCCCGGGATGTAGTTGAGCGATGCGGCGATCAGCAAGGACGCGGTGTAGCCGAAGCAGATATAGCGGAGTGTGGTCATTATAAACCTGCCATGTAGGTGTCCCACAGCGCATTGCGGAACGTGAGTTGTGGATCAACCGCGCGTTTTGCAGCGGCGAATTGGGTGGCTGCGGGGTAGTTCTGGATGAACTGATCTTGGGTCGCGTGCAGGCGGTACGGTAGGTAGTACGCGCCGCCGAGGTCTGCTGTGCCTTGGATCAGGTCTTGGGTCATGCGTTCCATGTCTGCCTCGCCGCGCACGGTCATTTCTTGGGAGAACAGCATAACACAAGCGATGCGGTCTACGGGGGCGTAGGACAATACGGCTTCGTTGTCAGGGGCCACGTAGCGCAGGGTGATGTTGAGGAGTTCTTGGTAACTGCCTGGAATCACGCGTTTACACAGGTCTACCCATTCAGCGAAGCGGCTGGGTTCGATGAAGTATTCGTGCAGGATATCGGTGCGGGTCGGGTCGCGATCATCGAGTGTGACTACGGGTTCGTTGATTAGGGAATTGCGGGTGACTTCGCCTGCTGTCAGCTTTGCCTGTAGGTCCGTTTCCACCCACCAGCGGCGGCGTTTCACACCTTCGTGGCCGAGTTGTGCGCGGAACAGGTTGCGGGCGAATTTTGAGACGAAGCCAGAGCCGCTGGCGGCTGGTAGATCGTCTTGGTTTTCGGTGGGGCGATAGGTGATCATCAACGCGTTGTCGAAGAAATCCCGTTTGTCCACGTTCATGCGGCCATAGCCCATTTGCACGGTGGGGTCTTTGAGGGCCTCCATGAATTTGAGGCCGAAGTCTTTGCCGGGCATTTCCTCAAACGTGGGGAGAAGGCGGGCGTTGGGGACCATTTCGACCTCCATCTCGGTGATGAGGCCCGTGAGGCCATAGCCCCCCATGGTGAGGTTGAAGAGGTCGGTGTTTTCGCTGCGGGAGCAGGTGACCAGTTCGCCATCGTGCATGAGCATTTTGAAACTGCGTGTCGTGCTGCCCATTGCAGAATAGGGCACGGGCCAGCCGTGAGCATTGACGCAGAAGGTGGAGGCGATGCCGAAGTCGTTGTTGGATTGCATAACTTTGGGACCGAAGCCGATCGCGTCCATTTGCTTGATCGCGCTGTCCCAGCGCAGGCCCGAGGAACAGCGGAACGTGCTGTTTGCGGTGTCGGGTTCGAACAGGTCTGTATCTAGGGTGATTGCGTGGCCGTCGCGGGGGATGGATTGACCGCCCATAGAATGACGTGCGGCTGAGAGGCTGACGGGGCGGCCTTCGGATTTTGCGGTTTTGATTTCGTCGCGCAGGATGGAGACAAGGCCTTTGCCGGGGTCTTGTTTGACGATGATGTGTTTGTGGATCGGGGTTTCCGACAGGCCACTGGCATCGTTTAAGGTGCTTTTGGCGCCATTGGGTTGCAAGGATGTTGTGCCATCCAAAATAGGTGTTTTGGGTCCGTATTTTGCGCCAAAATATCCGCCGATTAGCGCACCAGAGCCAAGCAAGAGTGCGCGTTTGGTAATGAGGTTCATAATCGTCCCCTATGATGAAAAGACCTTGGGTGCAGTCTGATTCAACTTAAGGAGCGTTGCAAGTGTTGCAAGGGGATGGTGGTTAGGACGGGGTGAACCGTGACTTAATCAACATCAAAGGTTGCGAATAAAGGTGCGTGGTCGCTGGGTTTTTCCCATCCACGGGCCGTGCGCAGGACGCGGGACGAATGTGCAGATCCTGAAATATCGGGTGTGGCCCAGATGTGATCAAGGCGGCGGCCTTTGTCCGCAGCGTCCCAGTCGCGTGCGCGGTAGGACCACCATGTATAAAGTTTACCGTCAGTGATGTCTTGGCGTGTGATATCGACCCAATTGCCCGCGTTTTGCGTTTCAGCCAGCTTTTCAACTTCTAACGGTGTGTGGGACACGACCTTGAGCAGCTTTTTGTGATCCCAAACGTCATCTTCACGGGGGGCAATGTTTAGATCGCCAACAAGGACGGATTTTTGCGGCGCGTCGGATGTGAACCAGTCGCGCATTTCGGCGAGGAAATCGAGCTTGTGGCCGAATTTTTCGTTCTTTTCCCGATCCGCAACATCGCCACCCGCAGGGACGTAAAAGTTTTGGATTGTCATGCCGTTAGGAAGCTGTGCTGAAACGTGACGAGCATCGCCTTTTTCGCAAAAGTCGCGATGGCCTGTGTCTTTGAGCGGGTGTTTGGATAAGATCGCGACGCCGTTGTAGCCCTTTTGCCCACGCGCAACCATGTGTTCATAGCCAAGGGCTGCGAAGTTTTCGGTTGGGATCAGGTCAACGGGGCTTTTGCATTCTTGCAGGCACAGAACATCGGGTTGTTCCTGTTTCAGAAGGTCCAAAACAATGGGTTCCCGCAGGCGGACGGAGTTGATGTTCCATGTGCAAACGGTGATGGGCATGTGCGCGATCCTTGATGATTTTCGGGACCGTAACGGATGGGGTTAGTCGGTGCCACCCGAAATATGCGCTAAGGCCGCAAGCAGGTGTTTGTGAAACAGCGGGGAGTCTTCGATCTGGGGGATGTGGCCGATGTTTGGCATCACATCAAGCGTGCTGCCTTTGATCAGTGAGTTGAGAGTTTGGCCAACGTCGAGCGGTGACACTTCGTCTTTGTCGCCCCAGATTAGAGCCGTCGGCAGTGCGAAGGTGGCGATTTCGTCTTCCCGTGTGGACAGAGCGTCTTTGGGGGGAACCAACAGATCAACGAACCAATCTGCGTGTGCCGCCGTGGTGCCTTGGCGGTTCATTGGTTGTTGCAGGACGGTGGCGTATTTCGACACGTCGAGGGATTTGTCGTAGATGAAGGATTTGATCAATTTTTCCGTCATCAATCCGTTGGTTGACGTCAGCGCGACCCCAGCGCGGCGGATGTATTTGCTGCGTGCTGGTAAGGGTAGCGTGTCTGGACCTGTCGTGTGTGAGTTGAGGCCGACTGCTCCTGACACGATGACAAGCCCTGCGAATTTTTCAGGTGCTCGCATGACGGATTCTAGGGCGACGGATGCGCCGAAGGAATGGGCGATAATGATGGGTTTGGTTTGCAGCGCGTCTACGGCTGCATTGATGCGTTTGGCCTGTTTCACGCGGCCATAATCGCGATCTGGTGCGTGGTCGGTGTAGCCGAAGGGGGGAACATCAAGGGCGAGCGCGTAGTAATTGTTTTTGGACAAGATATCTGCGGTTTCCTGCCAATATCCGCCCCAACTGCCCGTGCCGTGGATTAGTAGGACAGGGGTGTCTGTGTTTACGCCTGTGGGGGTGACATGAACGGTGAGTTCTTGTGTTTCCAAGCGTATGCCGTTTTCGGGGAGGATATCTGCGAGTTGTTCGGTTTCACGGAGTTTCACGCTGGCCCAAAGAGCGAGGCACACAACCAAAAGAATGAGAGCAATGGAATAAAGCGCATAGAGAATGAATTTTTTCATGGGGTATCGTAGCGCGGTGAATGCAGGTCGCAAACAAAAAAGACCCGCCGAGTAGGCGGGCCAGTCCAGGGGAGAAACTATGAAAAACTCCGATGGGGTTTTATGCGTTCAGGCGATATCCGCCTGATTCCGTGACCAAAAGCCGTGCGTTGCTGGGATCGGGTTCGATCTTTTGACGCAGACGGTAGATGTGGGTTTCGAGCGTGTGTGTGGTGACACCTGCATTGTAGCCCCAAACCTCGTGCAAGAGCACGTCGCGGGCGACCACGCCATCTTGGGCACGGTACAAAAACTTTAGGATGTTGGTTTCTTTTTCCGTCAGACGAATTTTCTTTTCGTCCTCTGTCATCAACATCTTAGACGCGGGTTTGAAAGTGTATGGGCCAAGGTTGAACACTGCGTCTTCGGACTGTTCATGCTGGCGCAGTTGTGCACGGATGCGGGCCAAGAGCACAGGAAATTTGAACGGTTTTGACACATAGTCATTGGCGCCTGCATCCAAGCCAAGGATGGTGTCGGCGTCTGTGTCGTGGCCTGTTAGCATCACAATCGGGCATTTCACGCCCTGTTTACGCATCAAGCGGCACAATTCGCGGCCATCCATGTCGGGCAGGCCAACGTCCAGCAGCACCAGATCGTAGAGTGCTTCTTTGGCGCGCTCCAAACCAGAGGCGCCGTCTTCGGCTTCGAATACATCGAAGTCTTCGGTGAGAACCAGTTGATCGGCGAGTGCTTCGCGCAGATCCTCGTCATCGTCTACCATCAGAATTTTTTTAACGTTGCTCATCAGTCAACTCCTTCGCTTGAGTTGAAATTGCGCTGAAACATGCGTTTGGGCAATCCGCTTCACAGGCATGTGTCGAAAAACGATCAAATGTTTCACTTCTTGTGGTTCGCAGATATAGAAAGCAGAGGAAATGTTTCAAAATGCAGGGACGTGATGCCGTTTTCCGTAACATTGGACGAAAAGATAGCGCGTGCGCGGGCCGATTTGCGGATTGGTGTGCCGATTGTGTTGCGGGATGGGCAGACGGATTGGGCGGTTTGCGCGATTGAAACGCTGAGTTCGGAGCGTCTGGCACAGTTGCGCGATGCGTCTGGGGATTTGCATCTGGCGCTGACGGATCGACGGGCGGAGACATTGGCGGCCCCGCCTTATGACGGAGACTTGGTGCGAATCGTCGTGCCGCGTGATGCGCCTGCGACGTGGGTTCATGCCATGGCGGACCCGTCATTAGACCTGCAAGTGCCGATGAAAGGACCGTTTCGATATATGCGGGACGGTGAGGCCATTGCGGATCGTGCAGCGGTGTCCTTGTGCAAGGGAGCGGGGTTGTTGCCAGGTGCTGTGTTTGCCCCTGTGAACGAGATCACAGATGGTTTGGTGCAGTTGGATGTGTTTGATGTAATGGCTGCTGCGGCGAAACGGATGCCGCTGGATTTGATATCGGGTGCGCGTGTTCCGCTGTTGGCGGCGGAAAATTCCAAAGTGCATGTGTATCGCAAGCGAGATGGTGGCGAAGAGCATTACGCGATTGAGGTGGGCAATCCTGCGCGGGATCAGCCCGTGCTGTCGCGGTTGCATTCGGCCTGTTTCACTGGGGATATCATGGGATCGCTGAAGTGCGATTGCGGGGCGCAGTTGCAAGCGGCTATGGCGCAGATCGGGGACGAAGGTGCGGGTGTGTTGCTGTATTTGAACCAAGAAGGCCGTGGAATCGGGCTGGCGAATAAGATGCGCGCCTACTCATTGCAGGATCAGGGTTTTGATACGGTTGAGGCGAACCACCGTTTGGGCTTCGAAGATGATGAGCGGGATTTCAAGTTGGGCGCTGAGATTTTGCGGGCACTTGGGTTTAAATCCACGCGGTTGATGACGAACAATCCGTCGAAGGTTGCGAAGATGGAAGAAGCTGGTGTGTCTGTGGCAGAGCGGGTGCCTTTGCAGGTGGGGCGGACCGCACAGAATACAGATTATCTGGACGTGAAAGCCAAGAAGAGTGGGCATCTGTTTTGACGCGGTTTGATGATCTGGTGATCACGCGCTGGGGTGCACAGTTTCAGGGGCAAAAGATGCCCTGTGCCATTGGTCGCGGTGGAATCGGCCTAAAGGGTGGTGAAGGTGACGGGATCTCCCCGCGTGGCACGTTTGAGATTATGGGTTGTGGGTATCGGCCTGATCGAATTGGGTTTGATGCGCCGAATGTACACTGCCAACCCATTGGGCTGATGGATGTGTGGTCGGACGACCCTAAGGATCCGGGCTATAATCACAGTGCTGATTTGCGGACGCATGCGTATAGCCACGAGCGGTTGCGGCGTGCCGATCCGCTGTACGATATTTTTGTGATTTTAGATTATAACTTTCCTGACGCGGTGGCGGGGAAAGGCAGCGCGATCTTCCTGCATAAGTGGCGCAAACCACGGCATCCCACAGAAGGCTGTGTGGCTTTTCGCGAGGATGATTTGCTGCGGATATTGGTGGGTTGGACGCCCAAGTCGCGGGTGGTTATTCGTTAGCCATAGGTGCGTTCGCCAAAGATGGCGGACCCGACGCGGATGTGCGTTGCGCCGAGTGCGACGGCGCGTTCGAAATCGCTGCTCATGCCCATAGAGAGACCTGACAGGCCGTTGCGTTCTGCGATTTTGCGCAGCAAGGCAAAGTGGAGGCTGGGTTCTTCATTGACGGGTGGGATGACCATGAGACCCGCGAGTGTGAGGTCCATGTCGCGACACTCTTTTATGAAAGCGTCGGCATCTGCTGGCATAACACCTGCTTTTTGGTCCTCTTCGCCTGTGTTGACTTGGATGAAGAGGTCAGGGGATTTTCCCTGTGCCTGAATTTCAGAGGCGATTTTGCGGGCGAGTTTGGGGCGATCTACGGCGTGGATGGCGTCGAACAGCTCCACTGCGGCTTTGACCTTGTTGGTTTGTAGGGGGCCGATCAGGTGGACGCCGACAGGGCCAAATTCAGCGCGGAACTCTGGCCATTTGCTTTGGGCTTCTTGAACTTTGTTTTCGCCGAACAGGCGGTGGCCATCCTGTAAAACCGCGTGGACACGTTCATTTGGCTGCACTTTAGAGACAGCGATGAGTTTCGTACTGCCGATGTCGCGCCCTGCGGCGGTTTCGGCTGCTTCGATGCGGGATGTGATTTCAGCGAGTGACATAGGGGATAGATGGCGTGGGCATCGTGTTTGGGCAAGCCCAAAATTTTGTTCCCACAAAAAGAAAGAGCAGGCACAAGGCCTGCTCTCCCAA
>CAYWIR010000134.1:0-6933 GCA_964458375.1 uncultured Neptunicoccus sp. | reverse complement strand
CCTACACAGTAGATGGCCAGATGTTTTACGGTGCCGTGGCAGAGGGTGGCATGATTGCGCTGTCCCCTGATTTCCCCGATTGGCCGACCTTGCGTGAAGTGATTGCAGAAGACGGGCTAGGTATGCTGGAGACGGCAGCGGAAGGGAGGGACGTGACCCATCTGGACGGAACTTATGTGTATGAAATACCGATCCCGCAGCCTGAAAAAATCATCTGTGTTGGCGTGAATTTTCCTGATCGAAATGCAGAGTACAAAGATGGGCAGGACGCGCCGAAGTTTATGTCGTTGTTTCCAAGGTTCCCGCGATCCTTTGTTGGGCATGATGTGCCGCTGACCCGCCCCAAAGCATCTGAGCAATTGGATTATGAGGGTGAAGTCGTTGTGATCATCGGCAAAGGCGGGCGCCACATACAAGCAGAGGAGGCCTTTGACCACATCGCTGCGATTTCGATCTGTAATGAGGGCACCATTCGCGATTGGGTGCGCCATGCAAAGTTCAATGTCACACAAGGCAAGAACTGGGACGGGTCGGGGGCCATTGGGCCGTGGCTGGTGCCGTTTAAAGATGACAGCCAGTTGTTGGATATTAAGCTGGAAACCCGCGTGAATGGGGAAGTGCGCCAATCGGATCGCTCTTCGCGTATGATTTTTAATCACGCGGCAGAGATTGCCTATATTTCGACTTTTACCACTTTGGTTCCCGGCGATATGATTATCACGGGGACGCCAACAGGTGCGGGTGCGCGGTTTGATCCGCCTGTCTATTTGAAGCCTGGGGATGTTGTTGAGGTAGAAGTTGAAGGCGTGGGTGTGCTGCGCAATGGCGTGGTGGACGAGGTTTAGGGGTATAAGCGATGACACCTGAAGAGATTAAGTCCGCCGCGGATAAGTTGGTGACTGCTGAGCAGACGAACACGCAAACAGGTGTGATTTCAGTGGCGCATCCTGATGTGACCATGGAAGACGCCTATGCCATTCAAGCGGCGTTTGTGGCGGCGAAAGAAGCCCGCGGTGCGGTCCGTAAGGGTTGGAAGATTGGGTTGACCAGTCGGGCCATGCAGATGGCGCTGGGCATTGATATTCCAGACAGCGGTATCTTGTTTGATGATATGTTTTTCGATCACGGTGGAACCGTGCCCAAGGGGCGATTTATTGAGCCACGGGTGGAGGCGGAAATTGCCTTTATCATGGGGGAAGACGTTTCTGGCGCAGGCTGCACGCGCGAGGCAATTTTGGCGGCAACCGACTGGGTGGCGCCCGCGCTTGAGATTCTCGACACACGGATTTTGCGCGTGGACCCTGAGAGCGGGGCAACGCGTAAGGTGTACGATACGATTTCGGACAATGCAGCCAATGCGGGGATCGTGCTCGGGGATAAAAAGCACAGCCCTGATGCGTTTGATTTGCGCTGGGTCGGGGCGGTTGTGTCACGTGGGGACAGTGTTGAGGAAACAGGGTTGGGGGCTGGCGTGCTGAACGATCCAGTGATGGGAATGGTCTGGTTGGTGCAGCGTTTGGCGGAATATGGCCAAGGTTTGCGCGCGGGGGATGTTGTGCTGTCTGGCAGCTTTATCCGCCCGATTGAAGCGCCAGCAGGTTCGGTTTTTGCCGCTGATTATGGCGAATTTGGCCGTGTGGATATCACGTTTGACTGACTTTGAGTTGGATGTCTGGCCTTTAGAAAGGTCTATGGGCAAGGTCATTCCTTAACAAAGTATAAATCATGACGCGTCTTACATGACGCGTCATAGACAACGCGTCATGCACAACGCGTCAAAGTTAAGGTGTTGGTAACCGCCAAATATCGACGCTAGGGTTACAAAACGTAGAAAAGAGGGGGACGTCATGGGCGCACCAGTGAATAAGTTGAAAGCAGCCTTGGCCGCTGGCGAATTGCAGACAGGAGCTTGGCTCGGTTTGGTGGACCCTTATGCCGCCGAGGTTGCAGGAACAGCAGGCTTTGATTGGGTGTTGATTGACGGCGAACACGCGCCCAACGGCACGACCGAGATTGCACAGCAGATCGGTGCGCTTAACGCATCGGACAGTTCGGTGATTGTGCGGGTTCCCAAAGGTGAGGATTGGTTCATCAAACAAGTGCTGGATGCGGGTGCGCAAACGGTGATGGTTCCGATGGTCGAAACGGCTGCGCAAGCCAAAGAAATGGCGCGTGCGATGTTGTATGCGCCCGAAGGCATTCGCGGTGTGGGTTCGGCGCTGGGCCGCGCATCACAATGGACGGGTATTCCAGATTACCTGACCACAGCGAATGAGCAAATGTGTCTGATCGTACAAGTCGAAGCGCAGCGTGGAATTGACAATCTGGATGATATTCTCGCTGTCGATGGCGTGGATGCTGTGTTCATCGGGCCCGCGGATTTGGCCGCTGACATGGGGTATCTGGGCAATGATCAAGCACCCGAAGTGCAGGACGCCATGGAAGCTGCGGTCAAACGTATTCGTGCGGCGGGTAAGGCCGCGGGCATCATGTGTCCTGATCCGAAGATGGCGGAGAAATTCATTGGGTGGGGCGTGAATTTTGCCTGCGTTGCCATTGATGTGGTGATGCTTGCCAATGGGCTGCGTGCGGCGGCAAAGCTGCATAAGTAGGCGTACGACCTTGACCTTTGGCGTGCAGTTGTAAATGGTTTTCCAAATGGCGGCTCTGCGCAAGTAAGGGAGCCGCGAACCGGGAAAGCCAACATGCCAGACACAGTGATCACAAGCCCTTTGGCCGCAAAACTTCGACTAAAAGCGATGATCATCACAGGGATGGTTTTGTTCGTCTTTATCACGATGCACCTGAGCAATCTTGCCTTGGGGCTGCATTCCATTCAGCTGATGGAAGATTGGCGCTTTGCGTTGAGTGGGGTATGGCAGACCCTGCCGCTGCGGATTCTCTTTCAGGCGAGTTTGCTGATCCATTTTATCGTCGCGTTGTATTCGCTTTATCGGCGCAACACGCTTCGCATTCCTGCCTATGATATGGCGCAGTTGGTGGCAGGGGTGTTGATCGTGCCGCTGATGGGCATTCACGTTTTTGGTGTTATGGCTGTCAAAGACTTGGGTTTAGAACCCACGTATTATCTGGTTCTAAGCACCTTTTGGGTGATTTCGCCGCTTTATGGTTTGCAACAGATTGTATTGCTGGTGGTGGCATGGATTCACGGGGCCATTGGAATGTATTCTTGGCTGCAAGCGCGGGATGGGTCGGCGCGGGTGATGAAGTTCTTTTATCCGTTTGTTGTGTTGTTGCCGATCCTAGCCATGCTTGGATTTGTTGAGGCAGGTCGCCAGATCATTCCTGTAGAGGAAGGCGGCATGGGCATTGTATTAGAGAATGACCCAAACATTGACGGGCCGACGGTTGAGCCTGACATGATCCCAATCATCCTTGAGCAAGCCAAGGCACGGCCTAAAATGGCAACCCGTATTTCACTGGGGCTTATCGCGTTGGTGTTGTTGGCGCGATGGATTCGGGTCAAGACGCATCTAAAAGGCAAAGTGCGCGTGTCCTATGCGGGGCGGCGGCCTGATCAGTTTGATGCAAGCGTTGGATTGTCTTTGTTGGAAATGGTGCACGAAAACAGCTTACCCCATGCCAATGTGTGTCGGGGTCGTGGACGATGTGGAACCTGCCGTGTGCGCGTTCTCGGCGGGACAGCAACGCTGCCCGCGCCAACTGAGATGGAGGCCAAAGTTCTGGCCCGTTGGAACGCGGCGCCAGATGAACGGCTGGCCTGCCAGTTGAACCCAGAAGAGGGCACATTGGACGTGGAGCGAGTCATTCAGCCTGACTATTCTGATTTGGATTACAGCATGGCGCAGCCAGTAAAGGGCGTGTCATGAAAGGTATCTTCCACGGAATTTTTCTGAGTTTCCTTTTCACATTTGGGGCGATGTCAGTTTCGGCCCAAACTGTTTCAAATCTGGGTGCACTGGACACATCAGAGAGTGCTGAGACAGCCACGGTGCCTGATCCGTCGCCTAACGATGTAAAAGAATTGCTGCGTTTGTTAGGGGACCCAAGTGTTCAGGCATGGTTAAATGAAAGTGCGCAAGAAACCGAAGGCACTGAACAGGTTGAAGTCCAGACGTTGCGTGAGCAAATTGATGCACGTTTGGAGCGCACGGCCGAGCGTACACGGTCTTTGGTTTTGGCGTGGGATATCTTGCCGCGGATGCCAACGGTGATGGCCGAAGTCTGGGAAGAAGAGTTGACCTCTGGTCAAAAAGTTCGCTCTTTGACCTATGTTTTGACCTTTCTTTTGATCGGTTTGGGGTTGGAGTGGCTCTATCGTCAATTCATGCGCCTGCCCTTATTGCGCTTGGAGCAAGCCCCAAAAGACGCGCCCATGGAAAAGCTGGTGGCTGCGGGTTCGCGGGCTGCCATTATTTTTGGCGGGTTGGGAATTTTCGCCGTGGGCAGCATCGGTGCGTTTGATGCATTCGATTGGCATCCGCTGGTCGAGGCTTTGGTTCTTGACCTGTTGGTGATGGTTTTGATGTTCCGCATCATCACGACGATCTCCCTATTTTTCCAAGCGCCCTATGCGCCTGAAGTGCGATTGGTGCCTTACGGCAGTGGTGTGGCACGGTATTTACATACGATTGTGCGTGTTTTGTCCTTTGCCATTGTGATTGGTTTTGCCTTGTCGTTCATGTTGAGCCGCGTGGTGGCCATGCGCGATATGGATATGGGGGACAGCCTAACGGCTGTTGCACTGGCGCAAACGGTTGGGCTTGCGCTGATGGTGGTTCTGGTGGTCTGGGCCTGTATCTGGATGGCGTTTCGACAGGTTCCAAAATTATGTGAAGAAGCCCCTGCGCAAGGCGGAATACGATTTTGGCGCAACTATCTAATTGTTTTGGTTGGCGTTGTCTTTTGTCTTTGGTTGGTCGGTCTGTTCGGGATCATGTGGGCGGTTTTGATCCTTGGCCTTGTAGTCCCGGGACTAAAGTTGGTTACGGCGTGGATCGACCACTTTTTTGATCAATCAACGGCAGCGCTTCATGATGTTCATCAGGCCCAAGCGCAGGCTGTGTTGGATGAGTTTGTGGATGCCGAGACGGAAGGCGAAACCCTTGACGGAGAACCACAGCCTGAAACACCAGAATTTGCCGACCCTTATGCCACGACACGGCCCATTGTTCAGCGGGCGGCTCGCTTTGTGGTGTTGATGGGCTCCGTGATGTTGTTGGCGAGCGCGTGGGGGGTTAACATTTTTGATCTGTCTGCGGATCGCAGTGTGCTGGGCCGTGGGTTGGAAATTTTCATCGACAGTATTGTCGCGCTGTTGTTGGCGGATTTGGTCTGGACTTGGGCCAAAACGGTGATCGACAAAAGGGTTGCCGATTATGAACCGCCCGTGGATGGGCAAGCGCCTGGTCCTGAGGCGCGCATGTTCACCTTGTTGCCGTTGTTGCGCACGATCCTGATGGTCACCTTGCTGATTATGGTAAGCCTGAGCGTGCTCAACGCGGCGGGTGTAAATATTGCGCCGATTTTGGCGGGTGCTGGGATTATGGGCATCGCCATTGGTTTTGGGACACAGTCGTTGGTGCGGGATATTGTGGCTGGCATCTTCTTCTTGATTGATGATGCGTTCCGCCTTGGGGAATACATCGAGGTGGGGGATTTGATGGGCACGGTGGAGAGCATTTCGGTGCGCTCCATGCGGATTCGACACCACCGCGGCAAGGTGCATACGGTGCCTTATGGCGAGTTGAAGAGCCTGACAAACCACAGCCGCGATTGGGTGATTATGAAGCTGGAATTCCGCGTGCCGTTTGATACGGATTTGCAGTTGGTTAAGAAGCTGGTGAAAAAGGTTGGTGCGGAGCTGAAGGCCAACGAACATTATGGGGCGGGCATTCTGTCCACGCTGAAATCCCAAGGGGTGCGGCGGATGGAAGAGTTCAACATGGTTGTGGGCGTGAAGTTCATGACCAAACCCGGTGAACAGTGGTTGGTGCGGCGGGATGCCTATCAGAAAGTGCGCGATATTTTTGAAGCCAATGGCATTCAGATGGCAGAGCGCAATGTGAAGGTGGAAATCGCAGGTGGTGACCAGCTGACAGAGGAACAAAAACAGGCTGTTGCAGGGGCTGCGCAAGAAGCATCGCAAGGGCCAGTTGGGCCGCCCAAAGCGATCCCAGATGAGCCTTAAGACTTCAAACTGTGCGGTATTCTGCGTTGGTTTCGTAAGTTTGGCCTGATGGTCCGCGTGTTTTGCCTGTGTCGTTGATTTTTTTAGCCCTTAGACGCGTGGGCGGATTTGTGTAGGATTTTGCCTGTCTTTAATTTGTGATTGGCGTCGAGCGTAATTTTAGCAGAGGTTTGTAAAAAAGTTTAAGGCGGTTTGAATGCGGTATTTGGTTTTTCTTTTAATGGTTTTTGGATTGGTAGCTTGCGGTGGCGGGCGGCAGAAGGCTGTTCCTAAAACGCAAATTGTACAGCCAGCGCCGAGCAATCCGAAGTTTGCTGACAGTGACCCAGTGGATTGGCAAGGGTCCAAGCCGTGGCAGTATGCGGTCCATGGTGTGGATGTGTCGCGGTATCAGCTGGGGTTGGATTGGCGCAAGATGCGGGCCAATCGGATATCCTTTGCTTTTATCAAAGCGACTGAAGGCGGTGATCATTTGGACCCAGAGTTCCGCAACCATTGGCGTGGTGCTGGGCGGGCAGGTGTGCCTCGTGGTGCGTATCATTTCTATTATTTCTGCCGAAATGCGCGCGAACAGGCGGCGTGGTTTATTCGTAACGTCCCCAAAGATGGACGCGCTTTGCCACCTGTTCTGGACATTGAATGGAATCACGCATCGCCCACCTGTCGCGTTCGCCCAGACGCGCGAAAGGTGCGGGCGTCTATGCGGCAGTTTTTGCGGATCGTGAAAGCGCATTACGGCAAGGTGCCAGTGATTTATACGA
>CAYWIR010000133.1:0-6951 GCA_964458375.1 uncultured Neptunicoccus sp. | reverse complement strand
AATCCTGCGCTAACCCTCAAAATCCAGCCGCCAAACGCGACCCCTGATTAATCGCCCGTTTTGCGTCCAACTCTGCCGCCACATCCGCGCCGCCTATCACATGACAGGACACGCCCTTGGCCTCCAGATCATCGGCCAACGACCGATTTGAAACCTGCCCTGCACACAGAACAACCGTATCGCATTCAATCACCTTAGGGTTCTCACGCGCCTCGCCAAAGGACACATGCAACCCTTCGCTGCTGATCTTTTCGTAATTCACGCCTGCAACCATTTCGACATTTTTCATGGCCAGTGCCGAACGGTGAATCCACCCTGTCGTCTTGCCCAATCCTTTGCCGAGTTTCGACGACTTGCGCTGCAACAACGTCACCTGACGCGCTGGCGCTTCGGGTTGCGCGCCTTCTGGGGCCAATCCGCCGCGTGTTTCGCTTGGATCACCGACACCCCATTCGCGTTTCCACAAATCTAAATCTTCGGTTGGGCTTTCACCCTCGTGAACCAAAAACTCAGATACATCAAACCCGATACCACCCGCACCAATCACGGCCACACGTTTGCCGACCGCTGCTTTGTCTCGCAGCACATCGATGTAATCCACAACATTCGGCCCATCTTGCCCCTCAATCTGTGGATCACGGGGGGTGACGCCCGTGGCAATCACCACTTCGTCAAACCCATCCAAATCATCCGCAGATACAAATGTGTTTAACCGCAGATCAATGCCAAGCCGCTCAACTTCGTTACGGTAGTAGTCTACCAGCCCAAAGAATTCTTCTTTTCCAGGCACTTGCTTGGCCATATTCAACTGACCACCCACTTCGGATGCGCCGTCAAACACGGTCACTGTATGCCCGCGTTCCGCTGCCACCAGCGCCGTTGACAGGCCAGCAGGCCCCGCCCCAACAATCGCAACGGTCTTAGCCTGCTTTGCAGGGCCATAGGTCAATTCCGTTTCGGAACAGGCCCGCGGGTTCACCAAACACGACGTCAGTTTCATTGAAAATGTGTGATCTAAACAGGCTTGGTTACACGCGATACAGGGCGCAATCTGTTGTGCTTTGCCCTCGGCAGCTTTGTTCACAAAATCTGCATCCGCCAAAAACGGACGCGCCATGGACACCATATCAGCCCGCCCATCCGACAGCACTTCTTCGGCCACGTCTGGTGTGTTGATGCGGTTTGACGTGACCACAGGAATGGACACCTCCCCCATCAGTTTTGCGGTAACCCAGCTAAACGCCGCACGCGGAACACTTGTCGCAATCGTCGGAATCCGCGCTTCGTGCCACCCGATCCCAGTGTTGATAATCGTTGCACCAGCTGCCTCAACGGCCTTCGCCAATTGCACAACTTCTTCCCAAGTGGACCCATTGGGCACCAGATCAATCATCGACAAGCGATAGATGATGATAAAGTCCGTACCTACAGCCTCGCGTGTTCGCCGCACCACCTCAACTGGCAGGCGCATACGGTTTTCATAGGACCCACCCCACTCATCCGTCCGCTTGTTTGTATGCGTGACCAAAAACTGGTTCAGGAAATACCCTTCCGATCCCATAATCTCGACACCATCATACCCCGCCTTTTGCGCTTTCTCAGCACAGGCAACGATATCTGAAATCTGCTTTTCAATACCCTCCGCGTCCAACTCTGCGGGGGGAAACGGTGAAATTGGGGATTTCACAGGGGATGGCGCAACACATTTCGGGGAATAGGCATATCGTCCAGCATGCAAAATTTGCATCGCGATTTTTCCACCTGCCTCATGCACACGGTCTGTCACCACTTTATGGTCCGCGATGTCCTTGTCGTTTTGCATTCCAGACGCACCGGGCAAAACACCGCCTTCTTCGTTTGGCGCAATCCCACCCGTTACCATCAGGGCAACACCGCCACGGGCCCGCTCGGCGTAATATTCTGCCACACGGTTCCAATCCCCTGTTTCTTCAAGGCCAGTGTGCATCGACCCCATCAAAACGCGGTTCGGCAATGTGGTGAAGCCCAGATCGAGGGGCGCAAGCATATTCGGGTAAGTGGCGTGTGTCATGGTAAAGACCTAGCTGATAATTCCGATTCCAGATCAACTTACTTTACGTTCACGTCAACGTCACGAAAGACGTAGCGTTACCCGCCCAGCGTCTCGATACAGTGACGGCGGAAAGCCCGCTTCACCATGTCCAATTCTTCTCGCAACAGCTGAATCTCCGCACGCAGGTCTTCTTCCAGCGGTTCACCAGTGATGATTGAAAAACGATCCAGTATTTCTGTCTGGCCAGCCAGCACAAACAAAAACGTTTGCACCCCGTCCATCAGGAATTCCTTCGGGATTTCTGCGGTCACTTCCCAGTTATCGCCATCTGTTCCAATGGGTTCTAAGGAAACAGACCCTACAACATTGCCCAGATGGATCATTTCCATCGTAGGTGTCGCATTGCCTTTGCCACGCGCACGCAAAATGCCGACATATTTGCCGCCAGCAATTACCTTTTTGTTCAGTCTGTATTTCGCAGCCATACCAATCCCCTAAATCGACGCACGTGGGCGACGGATCAGCGTGACATCGCGAATCGTTACCTCGTTCATCGAAGGTCCTTCAAAGATCAAATCAATCCACATGTTGTCGCCACGGGCCTCGTCGTATTGGGTGTAGTATAAATCAAACTCCACCCAGATATTTCGCTGCCCCATATCCATTTCCCGCACAACCTGTTCGGTGTTGGGGCCGTGCCGAAGGTTCAACCGCGCAAACATTTCTTGCGGGCGCTCACTGTCGACAATCATATCAAGCCGCAACAAATGCGATCGCTTCAATCCTTCAACCGCGTCTTTGGGCATTTCAATCGCCAAGGACAGGAACGAACCATCGAAATTGAAAACGTCCATCCGCAACCCAAATGGCGCAAAGTCATCCTCATTCGTGTTGCGCACCTGACGAAATGCCAGTTCCGAGTTCTTACAATCGTGGAAAATCGTAACTTCGGACCCAATTTTCTGCTTGGTCAAAACTGTTGCCAGCCCAGAAGGATAAACAGGCCCAGCCCAAGCTTCGGGGCGATAAGACCATTCCGTACGGGGCGGTTTGCGGATTGCATTCGATCCAATGACCGGCAGCGTTAAACGAGACACAGCAACATGGTTGATGGAATCAATCCGTCGCCGCACTTGATTGGCGCGCCGCCGCAACTCACGCAAGTCGGACAGCGGCAATTTTTCCGCTTTTTCACCGCCCACACTCCACTGACGCAGCTGACGGCGATGTCTGTAACGTTCTAAAAGCGCGCGTACTCTGTCCAGCATTGGAATAAAGATCTTTGGGTTGGTTCGGTCTGTCTGATACTTAGTTTAGTGATTGCTTGGAAACAATACTATGTCAGCAGATCATTTAATCAAGTTTGGTAACAATACCGATGCAAAACAGACTCTAATTGAGCGACTTAATCCGCTGTGCGATGGCTTCCATATGGGCAAACACCAGCCCATCGGTCATTTTGTCATCGACAAAGTTCACGACAGTCACTGAAACCAAACGATCCGCCGCAACAAAAAACACGCGCCACTGGTCCGCTGTGGTGTCAGGAATGACTGGCCCATCCCCATCAAGGGTATGCACATAGTAAATTCCATCGTCTTCCATTGTCCCTAAAACTGTCACCTTTTCAGGCGTACCTGTACGGCTCAGCGCACTGCGCCCAGTATCAGATTGGAAATAGGCTTCAAGATCATGATCCGCTATGGCCTTCATGATTCCATCATCCGCCAACACATTCACCAAAACCAACCCTTTGGCCTCACTGCCTTCATCCTCTGGATCGCAAGGGGCCATCACCACGAATGCACCAGATGATGTGACCCGGCTTTGACGGTCATTGAAACAATATTGCGCCGCGCGACCCAAAATCACATCTTGCCCTGCAACCGTTACGATCTTTGTGTCCACATCCACTTCTGCGGCAGATGCTGTCGCAGTGGATAGGGCACCCAAACCATCACACCCGCCAAGAACAACCAAACTCAATGCAGCAACGGTGGCCCGTGCGACCATCGCGGCGGTTTGGCTGGCATTGTCTACTGTCTTGATGAACACGGTTTCACCCCTTAAACCCACTGCAACAGCGAACGGCTGTCGGCGCGGGCAAGGGATACAGCAGATGCTGCCAAAAATGAATGACAAATTTGCGGCCTACATTGAACCCGCGCGCCGCAATCTTGGTGGGCTGCGTTTCACCGTTGCTTTGATCATGTTGGTGCTGTTTTACGCCGTCCTGACAATTCAAATAATATTGGTCTTTGGCGGTGCCGCAGCCATTCAAGGCGACATCGGATTCGGCACAGCGTTTAACCAATTGTTCATGGATTTTGCCAATCCCAACACCCCTTACAAAATGATCGTTGTCCTCTGCACCTTCTTTGCCATGTTTGGTGCGGTTTGGCTGACAATCGGTATCTTCCGCCGCCAAGGCTTGTCTGTTCTCATCGGACCAGGCACTCCAGTACGAAACTTCGGCATCGCGGCTCTTGTCATGCTTCCCATGACGATTGTCGGTGTGGGGTTTTCTTTGTGGACAGGCGATGCCGTGCCAAACCTCGACTTTGGCACATGGATCGTTTGGATGATCCTCGCCCTTCCCTTGCTCTTGATCCAAGTCTCCTCGGAAGAGCTGATCTTTCGGGGATATTTGATGCAGGAACTCGCCGTGCGCTTTCGCTCCCGTTGGATTTGGCTCCTGATCCCATCCTTGATCTTTGGCAGCTTACACTACGACCCAGCACGCTTTGGCTCCAACGCGCTCACCATTATTGGCGTCACCACATTCTTTGGCATCATCGCGGCCGATGTGACAGTCCGCACAGGCAACCTTGGTGCAGCTATCGGCCTGCACTTTATGAACAACTTTCAGGCCATGATGCTGCTGTCGCTCAGCGGCACGCTGAACGGACTTTCGCTGTTTGTGACAAAAACCCATGTGTCAGACGAAGCCGCCGTTAACACCATGTTGTGGTCCAGTGTTGGCTACATTTTGGTGATGTATGCCATCTACCTGTTCATCATGTGGCGGCGTGAACGGCAATTATTGCAATCAGACGACACCAGCTTTACATAAGACCAACACGCAAATCAGGACGACCCCATGAACTGGATTTCCAACTACGTTCGCCCACGGATCAACTCGATCTTTTCCCGCCGCGAAATACCAGACAACCTTTGGACCAAATGTCCTGAATGTGACACGATGCTGTTCCACCGTGAACTGGCAGACGGCTTAAACGTGTGTCCAAACTGCAATCACCACATGCACATTACGCCCCGTGATCGGTTCCATTCCCTTTACGATGGTGGCCTGTTTTCAGAAATTGACGTGCCCGAGCCAAATGCCGATCCACTCGGTTTTCGCGATCAGAAAAAATACCCAGATCGGATGAAAGCTGCGCTTAAATCCACGGGCGAAAAAGAAGCGATGTTGATCGCCACGGGCAAAATGGGCCGCGCAACCGTTGTGACAGCCGCGCAGGACTTCTCGTTCATGGGTGGGTCTATGGGCATGTATGTCGGCAACGCCATCATTGCGGCCGCTGAAACTGCCGTGAAAAACAAATGCCCTCTGATCCTGTTCTCCGCCGCAGGCGGTGCACGGATGCAAGAAGGCATCTTGTCCCTGATGCAAATGCCCCGCACAACAGTTGCGGTTGAAATGCTGAAAGAGGCAGGCCTGCCTTACATCGTGGTACTAACGCACCCCACAACGGGCGGTGTCACTGCGTCTTATGCCATGCTCGGCGATGTTCAAATCGCTGAACCCAACGCGCTTATTTGTTTTGCAGGGCCGCGCGTGATTGAACAAACGATCCGTGAAAAACTGCCCGAGGGCTTTCAACGGGCGGAATATCTACTGGATCACGGGATGCTCGATCGGGTGACTCACCGCAAGGACATGCGCGAAGAGCTTATCACAATCACACGGATGTTGATGAAACAAACACCGCCTGTGACTGCGGATCTCCCAGCCCCCGTGCCAGCACAATCCGACGCCGCGTTTGAGGAAGCGGAAAAGTGACCACTGAAAAATCGCCGCACAGCGATGTGATTCTTGAACGGTTGATGCACCTGCATCCCAAATTCATGGACCTCACGCTTGACCGTACCTTCCGCCTGCTTGAACAACTCGGCAATCCAGAACGCAGCGTGCCCCCTGTAATCCATATCGCAGGCACCAATGGCAAAGGGTCAACGCAATCTATGATCCGCGCTGGACTCGAATCTGTTGGCGATTCCGTTCACGCCTATACATCCCCCCACCTTGCACGATTCCACGAACGTATTCGCCTCGCAGGGGAGCTGATCTCCGAAGATGACCTGATCAAGACACTCGAATTTTGCGAAGACGCCAACGAAGGCGCGCAAATTACGTATTTTGAAATAACCACCTGCGCCGCGATTCTCGCCTTCTCTCAAACCCCAGCAGACTACACTTTGATGGAGGTCGGCTTGGGCGGTCGCGTGGACACCACCAACGTCTTCGACAAACCCGAACTCTGCGTCATCACACCCGTCTCAATCGACCACGAACAATTCTTGGGCGACACACTCGGCAAAATCGCCTTCGAAAAAGCGGGCATTCTGAAACGCAACACCATCTGCGTGGTCGGCCCACAAGAAGACGAAGCTCTAGAGGTGATCGAACGCCAAGCGGCCAAAGTCGGCGCGACGCTCAAGATTCACGGGCAACACTGGCACGTTTGGGAAGAAAACGGCCGCTTGTTATTCCAAGACGAAAACGGTCTCTGGGATTTGCCCATGCCCGCTCTTATTGGGGCGCATCAGGTACAAAACGCAGGGGCGGCTATCATGGCGCTGCGACTCTTGGGTAAATCCGAGGACGCCGCCATTGATGCAATGCTCAACGCCGAATGGCCCGCCCGCCTACAACAGCTCAAAACAGGCCCGTTGAT
>CAYWIR010000132.1:0-6956 GCA_964458375.1 uncultured Neptunicoccus sp. | reverse complement strand
TCATGGAAAGCGGCATTCTGTGGAGCGAAGTTGTAACCGCAGTACACGCAGCAGATTACGCCGATGTGGAACTGTCCCACATGTACGCCGACAACGGCGCAATGCAGCTGGTCCGCGCGCCCAAGCAATTTGATGTGATCCTAACAGACAACCTGTTTGGCGATATCCTGTCCGATTGCGCCGCGATGCTCACAGGCTCACTTGGCATGTTGCCCTCAGCATCCCTTGGCGCACCAATGGAAAACGGCCGCCCCAAAGCAATGTACGAACCGGTACACGGTTCCGCACCTGACATCATGGGTCAAGGCAAAGCCAACCCTTGTGCCTGCATCCTGTCCCTTGCAATGGCTCTGCGCTATTCCTTTGACCAAGGCGAAGAAGCCACACGTTTGGAAACAGCGATTGAAACTGTTCTGGCCAAAGGCATTCGCACAGGCGATCTGATGCAAGCAGATGGCGGCACGCCAGTTTCTACATCCGAAATGACAGACGCCATCCTCGCAGAGCTGCAAGCCAGCGTGTGATCGCACCATAAGAAAACGTTCATGGCCTCCATGCAGGCCATGAACACACCACCGGCCTCTGACCGATCTATTTTTTCGTGAAACGCTCTTTGATCTTATCCGCAATCTGATCGCGGACCATTCGATATCTGTCCAGCTTCGCCTCGCGGCTATCGCCAAACCCGCTTGGGTCCATGGTCTGCCAATATTCCACTTCTAGTGAATAGAACCGCGTGTATTCCAACGCCCGCCGCTGCGCCGCAGGGGACAGCGCCACGATCAGGTCATAGCTGGCCAGATCATCGCCCCACTCCATCATGTCATCAAAGGACCGCGTCCTGTGCCGTGACAGCTCCACACCGACCTCGCGGCACACACTGATCGCAAACCCGTCGATTTCCATGTCGCCCTTCACCCCAGCAGACTGCACAAAAATCGACGTGCCAACGTGCTGTTTCAACAACCCTTCGGCCATCGGCGACCGAATGGAGTTGTGGTCACAGGCAAACAGGACCGATTGGGGTTGGATCAGTTCAGCCATATCACCCGCGCATATGCAAAACACAGATGAGCGTGAACAATCGCCGCGCGGTGAGCATATCGGTTTCGATCTTACCCTCCAGCCGTTCCATCAGCTGGCGTGACCCTTCATCGTGGATGCCCCGCCGCCCCATATCAATCGCCTCAATCTGGGCAGGCGGCAGCTTTTTCACTGCATCGAAATAGCTCTCACAGATTTGGAAATAGTCCTTAATCACCTGCTTTAGCGGAGACACGGAAAGATGAAACTCCGACGCGGGGGAATCGTCTTCGGTGCGCACATCACAGACAACACGGCGGTCCTTAATCGACAACAGTAACCGATACGGTCCCTCTGGCACGGGTTTGTCACCGCGCTGCACCAGCCCAAACACGTTCTCTTCCATCAGGTCAAACAACGCCACTTTGCGTTCGCGTTCCACTTCGGGTGTGGGCGCGGGCAAGCCGCGGTCGTCCAACTCGACATGTATCAACTTTGATAACGCTGGCATCACTCATTACCCTCATTCAACTGGTCAAGCCGTGCGCGAACCGACAGTCCATGCGCCTCTAAGCTCTCAGACTGCGCAAGCGTTTCAGCCGCTGGCCCAATCGCCCGCAACGCCGCTGGCGTCATCTGCGCCAACGTGGTCCGTTTCATAAAGTCGAGCACGTTAAGCCCAGATGAAAACCGCGCAGACCGCGCCGTTGGCAACACATGGTTAGGACCACCAACATAATCCCCAATCGCCTCAGGCGTCCACGCCCCGATGAAAATCGCACCCGCATGACGGATTTTCTTGGAATAGGCCTCTGCCTCTGCCACACATAATTCCAAATGCTCTGGCGCAATCCGATCCGACAAGAGCGCCGCCTCATCCAGATCCTTCACCACAACAACGGCTCCGAAATCCCGCCAAGACGCCCGCGCAATATCGCGCCGCTCCAACGTTTCCAAAGCCTTATCCACCGACGCCACAACCGCTTCCCCGAACGCCGCATCATTCGTGATCAGGATCGACTGCGCACTTTCGTCATGCTCTGCTTGGCTCAGCAAATCCATTGCGATCCAGTCAGGGTTGTTGTCCTTATCCGCAATCACCAAAATCTCGGACGGACCTGCGATCATATCAATGCCAACGGTCCCATAAACCCGCCGTTTCGCTGCGGCCACAAACGCATTTCCTGGCCCTGTGATTTTATCCACTTTGCCAATGGTATGCGTGCCATAGGCCATCGCCCCAATCGCCTGCGCCCCGCCAATGCGATAGACCGTTTCAACACCTGACAGACGCGCGGCCAGCAACACCAGCGGGTTTACCTCGCCGCGCGGGGTTGGTGCACAAATCACCAAATTCTCAACCCCCGCCACACTGGCAGGGATCGCGTTCATCAAGACACTTGAGGGATAGCTCGCCAGCCCACCTGGCACGTACAGTCCAGCTGCCTCAACAGGGGTCCAACGCCACCCCAACTGCGCACCGCTCTCATCCGTCCACCACGCATCTTCGGGAACTTGTCGTTCGTGATAGGCACGGATGCGTGCCGCCGCCAACTCCAATGCCTCCCGCTCTGCCGCAGGCACCGTTTCAATCGCCGCGTCAATCTCGGCCGCCGTAAACGCCAAACTCTCCGCTGTCAGCGTCAAATGATCGAACTTCGCCGTCAGGTCCAGAACCGCCGCATCCCCTCGCGCACGGACATCCGCAAGGATATCCGCAACCACAGCATCCACATCTGCATCGGACTCTCGCTTCATATGAAGCAGACCCTCAAACGCAGTGGCAAAATCAGAATCAGAACTGTTCAGAAAGATGGGCATGAGTATTCTCCTGCCACGGTCTTACCTGCGCACAGTCAGAGGCTCAAGCAGGATGCGAAGGAACCTTGCCCGATGGCGCCTTATAAGGCCGCGTCACATCCGCCAGCGTAGCCTCGATACATTCCACATCGAGCGCAATGGCCCCATCACCTGCCAGCGTCAGAACCACGGTGCCAGCCCCATCTTCGCTCGGCTCAAAGGCCATGGACAGAACAGAAATCACCTGCTCCTTATCCGCCAAATCAAGCCCAGAAGACCGCACCTTCAACACGCTGTCAAAAACCACAACCGCCTGAACCCGTTCCACAGGCCGCTGAGACGCATTCGCAGCATCCGCATCTTCCCAGCGAAAACGATTGGCCAACAAACCAAACCGCTGCTCTTCGCGCTGCCACTGCATTTCGGACACGGGCAAAACCGCATCTTGCAGAACAGTCGAAATCGCCACCAGATCATCCGCGTCTTGCGCCTTTAAGCGCAGCGGTTTTTCAACACCATCTTCAAATTTTGCATCATCAACCATTAGTTCGAAATCCGTTCAATTTGTGCGCCTATCCCACTGAATTTACGCACGACTTTTTCATATCCACGGTCAAGGTGATAGACACGGCTCACAACCGTTTCACCTTCCGCCGCAAGACCCGCAAGGATCATCGAAACAGACGCCCGCAGGTCGGTCGCCATCACAGGTGCGCCCTTCAACTGATCCACACCATGAACCGTTGCCGTGCCACCAGACACTTCAATATTCGCACCCATCCGCGTCAGTTCAGGCGCGTGCATGAAACGGTTCTCAAAGATTGTTTCTTCCAACACCGATGTACCCTCTGCCGTACACAACAACGCCATCATCTGCGCTTGTAAATCCGTCGGGAACCCTGGGAAAATCTCGGTCTTAACGTTCACCGCTTTGACCCGCGAACCTTTGTTCTTCACGGTCAAACCTGCGTCTGTTTCCGTCACAGATATATCCGCTTCTTCCAGCTTATCACAAAACGCTTCCAACAGGTTGCGCCGCCCACCGAGCAGTTCAACCTCGCCACCCGCAATCGCAGGGGCAAGCATGTAAGTTCCCAGCTCAATCCGATCCGTCACAACAGGATGCGTGGCACCATGCAGCCGATCCACACCTTGGATCTCAATACGGCTCGTGCCTTCGCCTTCAATCTGCGCACCCATTTTGCGCAGACATTCCGCCAAATCCACAATCTCAGGCTCTTTTGCTGCGTTTTCGATAACCGTCGTACCCTTTGCCAAGGTCGCAGCCATCAAAATGTTCTCTGTCGCGCCGACCGATGCAAACCGCAGCGGCACAACCGCGCCCTTCAGCCCACCATTCGTCTTTGCGTGCAGATACCCGTCTTTCAATTCAATCGTTGCGCCCATTTTTTCCAGCGCATCGGTGTGAATATCCATCGGCCGCGCACCAATCGCGCACCCACCGGGCAGGGACACAACCGCATGTCCCATCCGCGCCAGCATCGGCCCCAGAACAAGGTTCGACGCCCGCATTTTGCGCACAATATCGTAATGTGCAACGTGGTTTGTAATCTCTTTCGTGCCCAGCGCCTGAACCGTACCCTCCTGCAAACCCGCAACTTCGGTGCCAAGCGAGGCAAGCAATTCCGCCATCGTCTTAATGTCCGACAAGCGCGGCGCATTCGTCAGCGTCAGCGGCTCTTCAGACAGCAACGTCGCAGGCATCAGCGTCAAACATGCGTTCTTCGCCCCCGCAATCGGAATCTGCCCATTCACAGGGCCGTTGCCCTTAACTACAATACTGTCCATACTCGCTGCCCCTTAGGTTTTACGCTTTATCCGCGTCGCTGCCGCGCCCGCGCGTTTGTTGTTTTCGACGCTGCAAATTGTCACGCAACTGCTTGCGCAACCGTTCTGCCCGCGCAGCGGCCTTCTTTTCTTTTTGTGACAATTGATCACTGTTTTTGTCGTCTGACTTTGTCATGGAAACGGTCTACACCACGCAATCAAAAGCGTCCAGTTACACGCGCTTTAAGCTGTTAACGGTTGATCTTCGTCCACATCAGTCCGTGGATAACAATGCTCCAAAAGCTGTCCCAGCATCACAGCGCCAAACGTCTCATTCGCGTGGATTTGGTCCGTTTTCTTTTTGTTGCGGAACTTAGCATGGGTCGCACCCTCTTTCGTCATAGACGCTTTGGGTTGTTCAATCATGGGAAGGTTCAAATCTGCCAACAAGTTCGAAACCACCGCACGGAACCGATCTGACAACAAAGCCGTCATCTCAACACCCGCCGCCTGTGTCGCATCAGAATGCAAAAAGAACCGTGGACTGTCCAAAACAGCCACATTCAGACCAATCGCAACCAAATCACGCACGAAGCGCACCGAATTTTCCACATCGCGCAGGATGATCTGATCGACCACCGCATCAGACAGTGGGATTTGATCGGGGTGTTCCTTAAATGACCAATGCACATACTTGCCCCAGTCGTAATCACGCAGGAACCGCGCTGTATTGAACGGCAAGCAGACCGCAAACAGGTAATCCTCAGGCGAGGTTACATGCTTCTCTTCTTTCGGAAAGGAATGCGCTTCCCACTTCTTAGCAACGATCTGCACTCGCTTGTTCGCTTCATCAAATTCGTAAAACTCAAACGGTGCCAAATTCCCTGGCCCCAACGGCAAAAACGAAATTGGCAAGCGATCCATCCCGCCGATCACCTCTGCGGCACGCATCAACGCGCCCGTATGACTGTCCCCTACGATATAGATATGTTTCATGCCCGCACCGCCAGTTTTGATCGCATCACATCCAACAATTCCTCTTCACAGGAAATGTCATCAGGGGTCTGTTTCACCCTGTTGTTCTGCCTGATCCGATGCACCTGTGGTGTTTTCTGTTCTTGCTTCGGGCTGAACCCTTCAAAGAACTTGCTCATCACATGCGCCACACCTTCGGGTGCCACAGATCGTTGATTTGGCATAAAGAACGCACCGCGAAACGGCGCTGAATTGATGATCTCATAGGATGGAAAGTAATCTACAAAACCATGCTTTTGCGCCTGTGCGCCCGCAACTGCCCGCAAAACTGATTTCGAATACGTCGTCGCCACCAACACATGCTTATCCGATGCGGTTGCGGTCAAAGGAACCGGCGAAACGGTCAGCAGAAACTTACAATCAGGGTTCAGCCCCCTGATCTTCTCCATCGCCTCCTCCAAGGCTTCGGTCACTTCAACATAGTCCATGTTTTCGAACTTATGCACCTCAGGATCAAACGTCCCAGCCGCCGTTCCGGGGCACATCGGATATTCAACGCCCGTCTGCGTGTTCACCCATTTTTCCGTCAGCCCAAGCGTAAAGACGAAAACCGAACACTCTCGTATGGCCCGCTCTACCGCTTCGATCGTACCACGGCGGGACGCCCGAACTTCCTCTGCACTGCCAAACCCATTTGGCTCGACCACAGGGCGGAACGGGTCGTAGAACCGACCGTCTGTCTCCCAAACTTCATCAGGGGCCTCGACCAAACCAATCGCCCAATTGACCCACTGTAAAAACAGGCTGGTGGTATAGATGTTCCCCGTCCGAAACGAAAACACCCCATACCCATGCCTCTTTGCATCTTCCGCGCTAAGAATGTTTGGAATTGGGTCATTCGGATACGTGTTTACAGGCGCAGGTTCCGCATCAAACCAGTTGAAACCACTGGCCTGCAAAGCGTTGCCAATGTGTTGCGCAAAACAAGACCCAGCCGTAACAATTTTGGCCGACTTGTCGAAAACGTTCTTTGGATGCCACAAATCCGCAATTTGAAGAAAATTGCGCTCTGCAATTGCCGATCTCCAAAATCGGTTCGCATCCATATTCTCATATGGATTAGATATAGGACTGCCCTCGTCAACAGATGTTCTTTTTATTGTTAAGAAGACATTAAGAATCGGGTAGAACCTTGGATAGTCCCCCAAAACAAATCCGCAACACCCTGCGGTTTTTGCGCATCACTCTAACTTCAGAAATGTCGCTTGCAAAAGCACGCATATCCGCTAAAACCGCGCCATTCTAGGATGCTGCTGTAGCTCAGAGGTAGAGCACTCCCTTGGTAAGGGAGAGGTCGGGAGTTCAATTCT
>CAYWIR010000131.1:0-6999 GCA_964458375.1 uncultured Neptunicoccus sp. | reverse complement strand
GGAACACCAGATTTGCTCATCACATAAGACGCGCGCGTCAAATACCGCGTTGAAATCCAGCCAGAGCCTTCTTCATGCAAAATCCGCGCCCATTTGCCACTGGCATCTTGTTCCAGCACCTCAATACGCGCATCTGGCTTCAAATCCCCGATATCCGCCGCGCCACCTTTCGGCTCTGCGCGAATATTCAGCGTATCGTTTGCAGCAACGCCAATGACAGTGGCCATTTGTGGAAATTGCGGCCCCAAATCGGCCAAAGCAGCGAAAGGGGCGGAAATGACACCGCCCGCAATCAAAAGCGCCTTAAACCATGCGTATCCATTTGGAATGAACGTATCCTGTTTCATCTGGCACTCCCGCCTTCATTTCGGCCACAAGCCACCACGGGCCTTCGGCATCAACTTTTATCAATTGGGTCTTGTCCGCCAACTTCTTGATCTTGTCAAATCCAACACCAGGTCCAACCCGCATATTCAGGCCACTGGCGGCTTCCACGCGATACATCGGCTCGCTGTCTCCACCATCATCATCGCGACCAAATACGGCTGATCTAAAGCGATCCATATCCCATGCAGGGCCTGGGTCCTGTTTGCGCCCTGGCGAAATATCATCGTGCCCCAAAACATGCTGCGGCCCCATACCGTATTCTTCAGCTATGGCCCGTACCATGTCCACACAGGTCGTTACCTGTGCTTCATCGAAAATTTCCCAACCGCGGGTCACGCCATCAAACTTATGCGCCGCCGTGACAACGCGATTGTCATCAACCCGCGTTCCCGTCCAAGACCGCCAATTGCCGGAGCCGCCGTTGAGCCAGCCCCAATTTACAATTTCGATGCCAATCGAGTGGCCATTCAAACCGCTGATCCCATCCCAACTGCTTTTGCCCGCATGCCACAGCTTTTCATTCAGCTTACCCATTTGCGTAATGGCCCCATCATGGCCCAAAACAAAATGCGCCGATGCTTTGTGGGCCGCATTGTTAAACACATTTACCGCACTCTTCGCCGTGCCACCCGCTGTATAGTGAATAATCACATACTTTGGCTTGCCACCTGACAGGCCGCTCGACGATTTGTTTGGACTTGCATCAAAAGGAACAGATTTGCCGCTTGCATAAACAAGCTTGTGGTTTCTAACTTTCATAGAAATCTCCTTAAATTTAAAAATTTGGTCTTCTTTAATCCAATAACCTTAGCAAATTTTCCGAATTCGAGGAAGAAATTTGTGGGATTATAAATAGTGTGTAGAAAAACTTGACCCATGCAGCCGATGATACTCTGCCAAAATCAGGTTAATTTTCTGAAAATATTTCGAAAAAACTCACCTTTTCACCCTGAACCTCCCCCCTGCGACAGATGTTCCCGCTTGACGAATTAGTCACGCAATACAGTTGAGACTGACAACGCTCTGCGGTATGCAGACCGCGGGTCACTGCGAACCCGAAAATGGGATTCGCGGAAACAAGAAAAGACGTGTCAGGAGAATTATAATGGCAGACGCAGCCACCCACGGTCACGACGACCACGCTCGGCCGGGCTTCTTTACGCGTTGGTTTATGTCAACCAACCACAAAGATATTGGTATTTTGTACCTCTTCACAGCAGGCCTCCTCGGATTTATTTCCGTTAGTTTTACCGTTTTCATGCGGTTGGAGCTGATGGATCCAGGTGTTCAGTACATGTGCCTCGAAGGGGCATCTTTGCTGGCCTCCGCAGTTGAAAACTGTACCCCGAACGGTCACCTCTGGAATGTGATGATCACGGGCCACGGCATCTTGATGATGTTCTTTGTGGTTATTCCAGCCTTGTTTGGCGGTTTCGGTAACTACTTCATGCCGCTGATGATCGGTGCGCCAGACATGGCCTTCCCTCGAATGAACAACCTGTCCTACTGGATGTACGTTGCGGGTTCTACCCTGGCGATCCTGTCAGTTGTGATGCCAGGTGGCAACGGCCAAGCAGGCTCAGGCGTCGGCTGGGTGCTCTATGCTCCGCTGTCTGTCAAAGAAGGCGGCTCCTCTATGGACTTTGCAATCTTTGCGGTTCACGTTTCGGGCGCTTCATCGATCTTGGGTGCGATCAACATGATCACAACCTTCTTGAACATGCGCGCGCCGGGTATGACCCTGCACAAAGCGCCACTGTTCGCATGGTCGATCTTCGTCACAGCCTTCCTGATCCTTCTGTCCTTGCCAGTTCTGGCCGGCGCGATCACTATGCTGCTGACAGACCGCAACTTCGGCACAACCTTCTTTGATCCATCAGGCGGCGGCGACCCAGTGTTGTACCAGCACCTGTTGTGGTTCTTTGGTCACCCCGAAGTATACATGATCATCGTGCCAGGGTTCGGCATCGTGTCACACGTCATCGCAACCTTCTCTCGCAAACCAATCTTTGGCTACCTGCCAATGGTTTATGCGATGGTCGCGATTGGCGCGCTTGGCTTCGTTGTTTGGGCACACCACATGTACACCGTTGGTATGTCCCTGACACAGCAGTCCTACTTCATGCTCGCCACTATGGTGATTGCGGTTCCAACTGGGATCAAGATCTTCTCATGGATCGCAACGATGTGGGGCGGCTCGATTGAGATGAAAACACCTATGTACTGGGCGTTCGGCTTCTTGTTCCTCTTCACCGTTGGTGGGGTTACAGGCATCGTACTGTCACAGGCTGGTGTGGACCGCGCCTATCACGACACATATTATGTGGTTGCTCACTTCCACTACGTTATGTCGCTTGGCGCTGTGTTCTGTATCTTTGCAGGTGTCTACTACTGGTTTGGCAAAATGTCGGGCAAGCATTACCCCGAATGGGCAGGTAAACTGCACTTCTGGATGATGTTTATCGGTGCCAACATCACGTTCTTCCCACAGCACTTCTTGGGCCGGAACGGGATGCCACGTCGCTACATCGATTATCCTGACGCCTTCTCGCTCTGGAACGAAGTCTCCTCTTACGGTGCGTTCCTGTCCTTTGCGTCCTTCGTGTTCTTCATTGGTCTCATCTTCTACTGCCTGCTTTGGGGCAAAAAGATCGAAGAGAACAACGAAAACTACTGGGGTGAAGGTGCGGACACGCTGGAATGGACTTTGCCGTCCCCTCCACCGGAGCACACGTTCGAAATCCTTCCTACACCTGACATGTGGGACCACCAAAAAGGGCATTAGCCTGATTGGTAACAAAAAAAATCAAAAGGGCTGGATCATCTCCAGCCCTTTTTTGTTTCAGTGTATTCAAGCGAACAGGTTCAAAATGCGATTGGTGTATCTGTGGCTTTGCGGTCTCATTGTCTTTGCATTCATGGCCGGTGCCGCAGGCATCACCCTCTCAACCAGCGGCATAGACCGCGCGTTTCATGACACCTATTATGTTGTGGCCCATTTCCACTATGCTATCAACGTCAGTGTTGGCTTTGCTTTCTTCGCGGCCATCTACTTTGTCATTCATAAATGGACCAATCGCACCGTCCCCTTTTGGGCGGGCGTCACCCACTTCGCACTGATGTTTGTTGGCATCCTGCTAACATTCTTCCCACAGCATTTTTTGGGCCGCCAAGGCATGCCACGCCGCTACATCGACTATCCTGAGGCTTTCGCCCTTTGGAACAAGATCAGCACCATTGGCACAGTGTTAACAAAACTGTCTGTCATCCTGTTCATCGGTATCATCCTTTACCTTGTTCTTTGGGCAAAGCCGCATACTAGCAACCAAAGCACAGGCAAATAGGGTTTGCTGTGCAGCGTTCCCATTGCCGTTCGTTCTCAAAACTCTATCTTGTAAACGAACAACAGACGAAGCCGATGAATAAACCCAGCCCTACCCCGAGCAGCACAAAAGAAGCGTTTGATCAGGCAGCAAACCGCACAGATACCCCTGTGTACAGCAAACGGATAAACCCGCACCGCTCCCTGTCAAACCAAGGGTTCTTTGCCACCATCATGTTCACAGCCTGCGCGTTCTTGCTGCCTTTGTTGGCTTTCCTTGGAACACATGCGTTGTGGACGTTGCTATTCTTTGTGGCCCCCGCTGTTGCAGCCCTGTGGTATTTCATCCGCCGCAACGACAAAGACGGCACCCTTTACGAAGAAGTGCGCCTCTGGCCAGACCTGATTGCCGTTCACCGCATGAACCCGCGCAAAGCGGATCAATATTGGCATGCCAACCCCTATTGGGTCACGGTCCACATGCGCGACACGAAAAAATGCCCAAGCTATCTTACGCTCAAGGGTGCAGGTCGTGAAATTGAATTGGGTGCGTTTCTGTCAGAGGACGAACGCAAAGACCTTGAACAAGACCTGCGCAAACACCTTGCACAGGTCGCAAATATGGCAGCGCCCTAGCGCGTTAACCAGCCAACAGTTCTTTAACAACGCCACCCGCTTTGCCAAAGTCCATCTTGCCCGCATAATCGCCCTTCAGCGATCCCATAACGCGGCCCATGTCACGGATGCTCTCAGCACCCGTTGACTCGATGGCTTTTGCCACAGCAGCGCGCAGCTCGTCTTCGTTCATTTGCTTTGGCAAAAAGGCCTCAATGACGGAAATCTCGCCCCGTTCCTTTTCAGCCAATTCCAAACGACCGCCTTCTTCGTAAATCTTCGCGCTTTCGCCGCGCTGCTTCACCATTTTGGTCAGAACTTGCAGGATCTCGTCATTCGACACCCCATCAAAATTACCATCAGACCGCGCAGCAATATCGCGATCCTTGATCGCAGCATTGATAAGTCTCAGCGTTGTAAGGCGGTCTTTGTCTTTGTCACGCATCGCTTGTTTTACGTGCGTGTTGATCTCGTCGCGCATTGTCTTGCTTCCCGGCCGTTGCGGTAAATCGAAGTGACTCTTCTAACCTGAATTGCGCCACAAGACAACTCCGAACGAAAAACTCAAGTCTCTGATATTAAACACAATTACAATTGGCTCCTACTCTTGACCATTCTGTCTCCCAAGCGTAGTTTCGCGCAAATTTGGCTCAAGGACCCCTGCTCATGACTTCGCCAGAAACATCAGATCACCCGACCGCTTGTATTGTTCTCGCCGATGGCAGCACCTTTTATGGTCGCGGATTTGGCGCCCCAGGAAAAATCGTTGCAGAACTGTGCTTTAACACAGCGATGACGGGCTATCAGGAAATCATGACGGACCCATCTTACGCGGGTCAAGCCATCACCTTTACCTTCCCTCATATCGGCAACACAGGCGTCAACACAGAAGATGACGAAACCGCCGATCCCGTGGCCCGTGCCATGATTGTTAAATGGGATCCAACGGAACCCTCGAACTACCGCAGCCAAGAAACGCTGTCGGATTGGCTCTCCAAACGGGGCCGCATCGGCGTTGGCGGCGTCGACACGCGCCGCCTGACGCGGGCTATCCGAATGCAAGGCGCACCGCACGTCGCAATCGAATTCAATCCAGATGGTGAATTCGACATGCTGGCCCTGTTACAAGAAGCCCGCGATTTCGTTGGCCTCGAAGGGCTGGATTTAGCGAAAGACGTGACCTGCGCACAATCCTATCGCTGGGATGAACAACGCTGGGCATGGCCCGAAGGCTACACCAAGCGCGAAGGTCCTGGAAAGCGTGTGGTCGCCATTGATTACGGCGCGAAACGCAACATCCTGCGGTGTCTTGCCTCTGCTGGCTGTGACGTAACCGTTTTGCCTGCCACGGCAACCGCCGAAGATGTTTTAGCCCATGACCCACAGGGCGTGTTTTTATCAAACGGCCCAGGCGACCCTGCAGCCACAGGTGAATATGCGGTTCCAATGATCCAAGAAATCTTGAACAAAACAGACCTACCGATGTTTGGGATTTGCCTTGGGCATCAAATGCTTGCGCTCGCACTTGGGGGCAAAACGCTCAAGATGAACCACGGGCATCACGGGGCCAACCACCCTGTCAAAGAACATAGCACGGGCAAGGTGGAAATCACCTCCATGAACCACGGTTTTGCGGTGGATGCAGAAAGCCTCCCAAACGGTGTAGAAGAAACACATACGTCTTTGTTTGATGGGTCAAACTGCGGCATTCGCATGACAGACCGCCCTGTGTTTTCTGTACAGCACCACCCAGAGGCCAGCCCAGGCCCACAAGACAGCTTCTACCTGTTTGAGCGTTTTGCGGCGAACATGTCTTAACTGATGGTAAATTAACCATCAATTAACTTCGACAAATCATGCTCATCCCTGTGGTTCTAGGGGATGAATATGGCGCTGCCCAATAGACGTAATCTTCGGTTGGCTTCCGTTGGGCCTGTGCGGGACAAACGCGCACATACATTGCGCGATATTCTCGTCAAAAATGGTGACGTGTCCCCGGATGACATGTTCAAAGCCGTTGCTTTGCAACAGTTTGAAAATGCCAAACTGTCGGACCTTCTAAAAGGTCTCGGCTTCGCAAGCGAGGATGTAATCCTACGCGCCGCAGCCGAACATTCCGACCTGCCAATCGTCAACCTTGTCACGGACGCCCCCAGTCGGCTTTTGTCGTCATTGGTGCCCCCCACGATCAGTCTGCGCCACAGTTTCGTTATTTGGAAACACGTCGACGATATATTGCTCGTCGCGATCTCTGATCCCGAAGATATTCCGCTTATTCAACCACTTGTGCAGGACTTTGGACATAAGATTGAATACGTTCTGGCCCCTAAAACTGCTATCGTCGACTACCACCAAAGGGTGTATCGCGCTGAACTGTCGAACGCTGCCAATCAATACGTTGATCCTGCTTTAAGCTGCCGCAACTGGACTGGGCCACGCCCCCGCCGCATCGGTCTTGCTCTACTGCTCTTGGCCGGTGGAACCTTCGCACTGTCCCCCGCGATATTTATGAATATCCTGTTTGGCTGGATCCTATTTGCCCTGCTCGCCAACAGCATCTTTAAGGCTGTCATGCTGTTGACCAAACGCCTTGATGTTGATCCACTTGAACGCGCTAAACGCCCAGATAAGCTCCCCAAAATGTCCATTCTCATCCCTCTTTTGCGGGAAAAAGA
>CAYWIR010000130.1:0-7031 GCA_964458375.1 uncultured Neptunicoccus sp. | reverse complement strand
ACACCAAACAGGCTCATCAGCGGCACACCAAAACTGCCCCCACCAATGCCCATCAACACGGACATGAACCCCAAAACAGGGGATGTCAGTGCACGCCCAATCCCCGTTGGCATCGCTTCCCCCAAACGCCATTCCGCCCGACCAAAGGCAAGATAAAGACCGACAATAATGCCCAGAACCCCGAAAATAACTTGCAACTGGCTTGATTTCAGCCCCGTTGCGGCAACAACGCCAATGGCCGAGCCAATCGCAATTCCAAGGGCCCAGCCCTTTAGAATATCCCAATCAACCGCCCCTTTTTTGTTGTGCGATTGCACGGACCGCATGGATGTAAACACGATTGTCGCCAGCGATGTGGCCAAACAAATCTGCATCAATTGCGGCGTGTCATAGCCAAGCGCAGCAAAGGCATAGAAAAAGGCAGGCACCAAAATGATACCGCCGCCAACGCCGAGCAAACCCGCCATCACACCTGCAAAAGCGCCAATGGCCATAAGAAGCAAAATCATCGGGATCAAAGTGGAAAGGTCTGGCATAGCTGTCTCCGTGTTCAGATCAGGGATAGCCTAGCCGCTATTGCGCTGCAATGGCCGTCACATGGGCCAGTGCCGCTTCCACCACTTCTGGACCTGCCCCGTCGCGGTGCGCCTGTTCGGATAACGCGCGCCGCCATTGCCGCGCACCAGGCCGCCCTGAAAACAGGCCCAGCATGTGGCGCGTGATATGGTTCAAACGCCCACCAGATGAAACATGCGCCTCGATATATGGCAGCATTTGCATCACCGCATCTTCGGCTAGGACGACATCATCTTCACTGCCGAAAATATCCCGATCAACACAAGCCAAAATATCCCAAGGTGTATGATACGCCGCCCGCCCAATCATTGCCCCGTCCAGCCCACGATCAATATGCGCCACTGCTTCGGCCACACTGCCCAAGCCGCCGTTCAATACAATTTCCAAATGCGGGAAGTCCGCCTTCATCTGATGTACAAGATCGTAATCCAGTGGCGGAATATCGCGGTTTTCTTTGGGGGACAGCCCATCAAGCCACGCCATACGCGCATGAATGGTAAAGGCGGTCACACCCCGCGCCGACACGGTTTCCAGAAACGCTGGAAGCACCTCGGCAGGGACTTGGTCATCCACTCCGATACGACACTTCACCGTCACTTCGGCCCCCGTCGATCCTTCGCGCATGGCTTGTACGCAATCTGCGACCAAATCAGGTTCACGCATCAAACACGCGCCAAACTTACCTGATTGCACGCGGTCAGACGGACAGCCCACGTTCAGGTTTACTTCGTCATACCCATAAGAACAGCCAATCCGCGTCGCCTGCTCCAACTGTTTGGGATCAGACCCGCCAATTTGCAACGCAACAGGATGCTCCGCGCTGTTGAACCCCAACAACCGATCTTGGTCCCCATGGATCACCGCAGGCGCGGTCACCATTTCCGTATACAGCAACGCATGTTTGGACAGCAGCCGATGCAGATAGCGGCAATGCCGATCCGTCCAATCCATCATAGGTGCCACGCTAAATCGCGCGGCGGCCTTGCGGGATGTATATGCTGCGGTCAAATCCATGCGATCCTAAGGGCTAACGTGTCTAGCGCCTGCCAATACCGCAAATAAAGCCCCGTGGAAAGCACCCAACCTTGACAGGAACAGCTTGGTTTGTGACCACTGCGTCACCCAAGAAAGCAAATTTAATGAAACGCATTGCCATCGCCTTCGCTGCCATCCTGCTTTGTGCCTGCGTGGTGGCCGTGGCTGGATGGGATACCTTTGCCAGACACCAGAAAAACGGAACTTTGGCACAGGGGTTTGGCAGTCTTTTCACGCAAATCGAAACCAAGGCTTGGAACTGCTGCGCATTTTGGGTCCGCGTCGATCCCCTAACGGCCGAAGATGCCAATGCCCGCGCGGCCTTGCCCGAATACAAAACCATTCCAGCCGCAACAAAACTGACACCAGCGCAAAGCGCGTCCCCTGTAACCACATGGCACCGCAGCCACGGCAACTCTGCAAACACGCGCTACACCACGGCGGATCAAATCACCCCTGAAAACGTTGGTCAGGTGCAGCAGCTTTGGACCTATGCCCCACCGAACGGCACTGCCAACGTGCAGGCCAATCCGATTTATGCTGATGGGCGGATTTACCTGCCAGACTCGGCCCACACCATTGTCGCACTGAACCCAACTGACGGTACGGTTCTGTGGCGCTTTGATCCCCAGATCAAATTTCCCGCCAAACGCGGTTTGGTCTATTGGGGCGGCACCGATCAGCTCCCTGCCCGTATTTATTTCGCAGCCCGCGGTAAGCTGTTTGCGCTGAACGCTAAAACAGGGAAACCCGTGGCAGGCTTCAACGGCGGCGCAGTGTCTTTGGGGTATGAAGCCAAAATCGCACCCGCCATTTACGGTGATACCCTTATCGTGGCCTCCACACAGCCTGGCATTCACGCGCTTGACCTGACGACAGGAAAATCCCTTTGGAACACCGACCTGCGGCAATCACCAGAAGCATCGGAATTCCGTGGCCGCAAACTGGCCCAAACGGGGGGCAGCCCTTGGGGCGGCGCGGCACTCGATGAAACGCGGGGGATTTTTTACATCACCACGGCCAACCCTGGCCCTGTTTTGGTCGGCGTGGATCGCCCTGGACGTAATCCCCTGACCGCCGCAGTTGTGGCGATTGATGCAAACAACGGCGCGGTCCTGTGGTCATTCCAAGAAATCGCCCATGACCTTTGGGATCTCGACATTGCCGCGCCCCCTGTGCTTGCCACAATTACGCGCAATGGGCAGGCCTTTGATGTGGTCACTGTCCCAACAAAAGCAGGCAACACCCTTCTGCTGGACCGCGTGACAGGCCAACCCATCTTTGAGTTTCGCAAACGCCGCGCCCCTGTTTCAACACTTTTGGGGGAGCGCACAGCGGCCTATCAACCTGATCTTGAACGCCCACAACCCTTTGCAAAGCAGGGTTTCACGGCGGAAGACGTGACAGATATCGCCCCTGCAAACCGCCAGTTTATTCTGGATCAAATCGCGGGCAAAACCACAGGATGGTTCGCGCCCCATGTACAGGATGTGCAATCCGTGTTCTTCGGTCTGCACGGCGGCGCGCAGTGGACAGGGGCGGCGCTCGACCCAACCGATGCCACGCTGTTCATCGCCTCCAGCCATGAACCCTCGCTCGTTACAGTTACGGACGTGGCACGGGCGCAAGGACAGCCTGATGCCCAAAAACACCCTGAAGGACAGCAAATCTACGCAGAGAATTGCGCTGCCTGCCACGGTGCAAACCTGCAGGGCGGTGGCACGGGCCCAGCGTTAAAAGGCATAGCAGTGCTCCATGATGCAACCTCGCTCCGCGCCATCTTGCAAAACGGCTACCAAGCCATGCCCGCGGTGGACCTGACTGCGGCACAAACCGACGCTCTGACGAACTACCTATTCGATGTAAAAGCACAAACCACCACAGATGCAGCACCACAGTATCAGCGCACTCGGTATCAAAAACTGCTCGATCACGAAGGGTTCCCAGGATCAAAACCGCCTTGGGGTACGCTCAATGCGCTCGATCTAAACACAGGGCTGATAAAATGGCGCGTACCCTTAGGCGAATTCGCGGAATTAATCGAACGGGGCTTGCCACCCACTGGCACACCAAACTTTGGCGGACCACTTGCAACCTCCACAGGGCTCGTCTTTGTCAGCGGCACCAAAGACCGCCTGATCCGCGCCTTTGACAGCACATCAGGCCGTGAAGTGTGGCGCGCAGAACTGCCGTTTATCGGCTCTGCACCGCCCAGCAGCATCTTGCACGATGGTCAACAAATCATCGTGTTGCCTGCTACGGGGGGTGGCACGCTGCGCATTTACGATCAGTCGGTTGAACGGGGCAACGCAATCGTGGCCTTCGGCTTGAAGAACTAACTTCTAGCCGATCTGCGCAATCACCGCATCTGTCACGGCGAGCGTCCCCATATCCCCTCCAAATTCCATCGGGCGCAGGGCATTGGCGGTAAATCCAGCATCCACTGCCTGATCTATCAAATCCGCCGCCTCTGCAAACCGAGGGTCCGCACCCTGATCCGTCAAATAGTCGAGCATCAATGCCCCGCTCAAAATAGCGGCCAAAGGATTGGCCTTGTCCTGCCCCATAATATCGGGAGCTGACCCATGGGCTGGTTGAAACAACCCGATCTCATCGCCAATCTCGCCACAGGCCGCCATTCCCATGCCCCCGACCAAGCCCCCCGCCAGATCAGACAGGATATCGCCAAACATATTTTCCATCACCATCACATCAAACGCCCAAGGTTGGCGCACCAAATCCAACGCCATCGCATCCACATAATTATAGGACACCTCAACATCCTTATGGGTCGCCTTCACGCCGTCAAACACCTCTCGGAAAAAGGCCATTGATTTGAAAACATTCGCTTTATCGACACAGGTGACCCGCCCACCTTTGCCACGTGCCACCCGTTTTCGGGCCAGTTTAAACGCAAATTCCGACAGCTTTTCCGTGGTTTGCCGCGATATTTTCATCGTGTCATACATCGCATCGCCCTCAACAACCGTACGGTCGTGCACGGCGGCGGAATAAAACAACCCCTCGGTACTTTCGCGTAAAATCACCATATCAATGCCCGCCGCGCGCGGATCAGCCAAACGTTGCGGCGCATTAGGATAGGCTTTAACAGGCCGCACCCCAGCATAGAGCCCAAAGCGATCCCGCAACCTCAAATGTGGAGAGATTTCAGTCCCATCCGCGTGGCGAATGGCGGGCAATCCAATGGCTCCCAGAAATATCGCATCCGCTTGCCCTGCACGTGTTTCGCCATCAGGTTCAATATCACGCCCCGTTTGCGCAAAATACCCGGCCCCTGCATCAATGCTATCATACCGCAAAGACACGCCACCAGTTGCGGCAAGCGCCTTTTCAACCACACGCAGGGTCGCATCGGTCACATCCACGCCAATGCCATCCCCTCGGATCACTGCAATATCACACGTGGTTTTCATATGAGGCCCCATTTATGTATACATAAGTCATACCCCTGCCCCTGCTCACTTGGCAATTCAGAAACCTGCACCCGACCTTTGGTTTTGGTTCGACACCGCCGCTCAGTGCGGTACTCTGCGCCCAAGAAACGCAAAGACGAGGACCCGCTTTTGACACGAGACCCACGCCTGATTGGCAAAACCGCTTTCGTCACCGCCGCAGGGCAAGGCATTGGCCGCGCCTCGGCTCTTTTGATGGCGGATGAAGGTGCCAAAGTCATCGCCACAGATGTAAACGCTGATGCTTTGCGCGACCTGACCCATCCCAACATTGAAACACAATCTTTGGACGTGCTCGACGACGCCGCCGTTCAATCTGCTCTGCAAGCAGCCAAGCCAAACGTTCTGTTCAATTGCGCAGGCATTGTACACGACGGGTCAATTCTGGACTGCACACCAGACGAATGGGATTTCGCCTTTAATCTGAACGTGCGCGCCATGTTCATCGCCACACAGGCGGTTGTTCCCATAATGTTAGATCAAGGCGGCGGCTCCATTATCAACATGTCCTCTGCCGTGTCCTCGGTCATTGCGGCGCCAAACCGCTTTGCCTACGGCGCATCAAAGGCCGCTGTTATTGGCCTCACCAAATCCGTCGCCAAAGATTTCGTGACACAAGGCATCCGCTGCAACGCCATTTGCCCTGGCACAGTCGAAAGCCCCTCTTGGCATGATCGCGTCACAGCGCTTGGTGAAAAACTCGGCGATTACGAGGCGGCCATGGATCAATTCGTGTCGCGCCAACCTATGGGCCGCGTGGCAACAGCCACCGAAATCGCAAACCTCGTGCTCTATCTCGCCAGCGAGGACAGCGCGTTCACAACAGGGCAAGCCCACGTCATTGATGGCGGCTGGGCCAGCTAATTCTTAAAGGGAAAAGACCATGAAACTCCTCCGATACGGCGCAGCGGGCGCAGAAAAACCGGGATTGATGGATGACACAGGCACCATCCGTGATTTATCCGCACATATTGACGATCTGTCAGGCGCAAACCTGTCGGATGAAACCTTCGCAAAACTGGCCGCGCTCGATCCCAGCGAGTTACCGGCAGTTGACGGCAATCCACGGGTTGGGGCCTGCGTCGGTAACATCGGAAAATTCCTCTGTATCGGGCTGAACTACTCTGATCATGCAGCCGAAACAGGCGCTGCTTTGCCTGAACACCCGATCCTGTTTTTCAAAGCAAACTCTGCCATCGTTGGTCCAAACGACGATGTGGTCATGCCACGCGGTTCTACCCACACAGACTGGGAAGTGGAACTCGGCGTTGTCATCGGCAAAACCGCCAAATACGTCAGCAAAGACACCGCACTCGATCATGTGGCGGGCTATTGCATCGTAAACGATGTGTCAGAGCGGCACTTTCAAAACAATCTGACAGGCCAATGGACCAAGGGGAAATCCTGCGACACCTTTGGCCCAACTGGCCCATGGCTGGTAACACGGGATGAAATCCCTGATCCCCAGAACCTAGATATGACGCTCGATGTCAGCGGTGTTCGCCGCCAAACGGGCAACACCAAAACCATGATCTTTACGGTTGCCGAAATCATCGAACACCTGTCCCAATTGATGACCCTGCACCCGGGCGATGTGATCACCACTGGCACCCCTCCGGGCGTTGGCTTGGGGATGACCCCACCCCAATACCTGAACGCCGGTGACACGATGGAATTGCACATCCAAGGGCTGGGCGTGCAAAAACAAGCCGTCAAAGAAGACCCCTAAAGCACAATCCGCGTACCAGTCTTTGCAGATTGGTACGCGGCCTCGGTTGCGCGGATCACGTCTAAATAGGACGCTGCTTCATTTTCAAACACACCCGTTTGAACACCTTGAGCCACATGGCGGATCAACGCGGCCACACAGCCCCCGCCAAACGCTGTGTCATCTACCTCGGCCACCAGTGGAACATCCGCCCAGTCTTGCGACCCAAAGGCACGAAA
>CAYWIR010000129.1:0-7084 GCA_964458375.1 uncultured Neptunicoccus sp. | reverse complement strand
AACATAAAATATCTGGGGATTACCTACCCCTAGCCATCACGCCTGAAGACTTCGTGACAGAGGTACAGTCCCTCCCGTCCAAGGGCTTTGTTGGGGCCAATGTCACCATTCCGCACAAAGAATCCGCACTTGCCAACGCCACAGAGGCCACAGACCGCGCCCGCGCAATCGGCGCTGCCAATACGCTTGTGTTTCTGCCAAATGGCGGCTACCGCGCGGACAATACTGATGGCGAAGGGTTCATAAACAACCTCAAACAAAACGCCCCTGATTGGAACGCCGCCGCAGGTCCAGCTTTGGTGCTTGGGGCAGGGGGCGCCGCGCGCGCAATCCTCTATTCATTGCTTGCAGAAGGTGCGCCAGAAATACTGCTCGCCAACCGCACAAAATCGCGTGCTGAAACGCTCGCCACCGAATTTGGCGACAAAATCACCGTCATAGATTGGGCTGATATATCCAGCGCAACCTCCAAGGCCGCAACCATCGTCAACACCACCTCTTTGGGCATGACAGGCCAAGACGCGCTCAACATATCGCTTCAATGTTCCCCAAATACCTTAGTCACTGATATCGTCTACGCACCGCTGCAAACGGATTTGCTCAAACAAGCTGCCGCACTGGGCTGCCCAACCGTCGATGGTCTCGGGATGCTATTGCACCAAGCGGTTCCGGGGTTCGAAGCATGGTTCGGCACCCGCCCAACAGTTGATGAAACCCTCCGCCAGATTGTTCTCGCATGACAAAACCATTTGTTCTTGGCCTTACAGGGTCCATCGGGATGGGCAAATCCACCACGGCACAAATGTTTGCGGATGTGGGCATTCCCGTCTGGGATGCCGATGCCACAGTGCATCAGCTTTACACAGGGGATACCCCCGCCGTGCGACAGATAGCCGAAATACTTCCAACCGCTGTGGAAAACCAATCGGTGAACCGTGAAACGCTGAAAGCCCTCATCGCCAAAGACCAATCGATCCTGCAAAAACTCGAAGCCATCGTGCAACCGCTCATCGCAGCCAGCCGCAATGACTTCATCGCAAACGCCGCCAGCGATATTGTGGTCATTGACCACCCTCTTCTTCTTGAAAGCCGCTCTGATACCTATTGCGATGCAATCCTTGTGGTCAGCGTCGATGCCAAGACCCAACGAGAGCGCGTCCTTCAGCGCGGCACCATGGATGCGGCCACGCTTGATATTATCCTCGCCAAACAAATGCCCGATGCTGAAAAACGCAAACGCGCAGACTACATCGTGGAAACAACGACCCTAGACGCCGCCCGTGCGCAGGTCCAAACTGTGATCGAACAGATCAGGGAACAACGTCATGCGTGAAATCGTTATGGATACGGAAACCACTGGCCTTGACCCACGCACGGGTGATCGCATCGTGGAAATCGGCGGCGTGGAACTGTTCAACCACATGCCAACGGGAAAAACCTATCACCAATATATCAACCCCGAACGGGATATGCCCCAAGGCGCGTTTGATGTGCATGGTCTGTCGATTGATTTCCTCAAAGACTATCCCGTGTTCAAAGATATCGCACAGGATTTTCTGAATTTTGTGGGTGATGCAAAGCTGGTGATTCACAACGCAGCGTTTGACATGAAATTCCTAAATGCGGAGCTTGAATGGTGTCAGAAACCGCAACTTCCGTGGGAACAAGCGCTCGACACGCTCGATATGGCACGGCGCAAGTTTCCGGGCGCACAAAACACACTGGATGGCCTGTCTCGCCGCTTTGGAATTAACATTGAACGGGATCTGCACGGCGCTCTGCTCGACAGTGAAATCCTTGCAGCGGTTTATTTGGAACTGATCGGTGGACGCCAACCCGACTTTGCGCTGGGCATTGTTGGTGGCACAGATACGACAAACGTCACCGCACAATCTGCTTGGACGCCAAAGCCTCGTCCTAAAACACTTCCGCCCCGGACAACCGAGGCGGAAAAAGAGAACCATCAAAAATTCATCGAGACCCTCGGCCCCGACGCTTTATGGCTTAATTAGCAGGTGTTTCAGCAGCAGCTTCTTGCTGACGACGCATCAGTTCGGAACGGTACAGCTGCATGAAATCAATGTTATCAATGTTCAAGGGTGGGAAGCCACCGTCAGCTGTCGTGTTGCGTGCAATCTGACGTACAAACGGGAACATCATGCGCGGGCATTCGATCATCAAAAACGGATGCAATTGCTCTTCTGGCAGGTTTTCAATGGTAAACAGACCCGCATAGTCGATTTCCAAAACAAAAACAGCTTGATCGCCAGATTTGGCATTCACGTTCAGCTTCAGCGCAACTTCATAGCCGTTGTCGGACTTTTTGTTCGCATCCAAGTTCACTTGAACATTCACCTCTGGCTTCAAATCACCGCCAAGGTTTTTTTGCGCTGCAATGTTCTCAAACGAAAGATCGCGGATGTATTGATTTACGATTTTCATTGCGACGGGCGTTGCTTGTTCTGCAGCTGCTGCGCCGTTGTTTTCTTCAGCCATAATTTGACTCCCTCAAAATGTTTCGCGTGGTGGTAACAAGTCTCACCCTAAAGGACAACGTTAATCCCGCTTGGTCCAACCAGAATTCCCAGGCTCAGTGTTTTCATCGTCGTCTAAGACCACGTAATCCGCATCAACTGCCCCGGAATCACGCGGCGATGCTTGACCAGGGTGTGTGAAAACCACATTCGGACTGTTGGCAAATTTTGCCGCGGCCCATTTGATCACCACCGCACGAACAGGTGGCGTCAACAACGCAAATCCAACGGCATCTGTGAAAAAGCCAGGTGTCAGCAACAAAATACCCGCCACCAAAATCAACGCTCCATTTGCAATGGGATCAACAGGGTTTTGCCCGTTTTGCATACTCCCCTGCAATTTTGCCAGCTCGGCCATGCCTTGCAGCCGTAACAGATACGTACCGATCACAGCAGTCAAAATCACAATCCCCAGCGTTGGCCACAGCCCAAGCCATCCACCCACTTGAATGAACAATCCAATTTCAACAATTGGGATCAGGATAAACAGGATTAACAGTGGCATCTGGCCTCACAACTACATTTTCGCATTTGGTGGACTTGAACCACACACTGCCCTAGATATGTGTGGAACGCGGGGTTTTCCACCGCAGATATGAAAATATGAAAGAACGTCTATGAATTCTGCCCTTATTCAGTTGCTGGTTCTTGCTGGAATCGCTGTTTTTCTTGTGTTGCGCTTGCGCAATGTTTTGGGGACACGCGACGGATATGAACCTCCTGTGGAACGCACACGTGACGCACCATCCAAACCCACCCGTGATTTTGAGGTGATTGACGGTGGCCCAGACCGCGATATTGCGGATCATGTTGATCCAGACGGCCGCGCAGGCAAAGCGTTTGCCGCAATGAAGCGCATTGAATCCGATTTTTCTGTGACAGAATTTTCTGGTGGCGCTCGTCAGGCCTATGAAATGATCCTGATGGCGTTTGAAGGCGACGATCTTGAAACTCTCAAGGGTTTTCTATCCTCAGACGTTTACGACAGCTTTGAAGGCGTGATCAAAGAACGCCAATCCAAAGGCTTGAAAGTGGATGCCAACTTCATCGGCGTGCGCGAATTGAAAGTGGCCGATGCCATGTTTGACGACGCAAACAACGAAGCCGAAATTACCATGAAGTTCATTGGTGAGATCACATCCTGTGTGAAAAACGCAGAAGGCGAAGTGATCGAAGGCGATCCAGCAGTGATCAAACGCCAAAAAGACGTTTGGACCTTTGCCCGCATCATGGGCAGCGATGATCCAAACTGGGAATTGGTTGCGACCGGAGAATAAAGATAAAACGGGCGGCCAGAATAGTCTCAGCCGCCCTTTTAGGGTGGGCATTCACTGCGCACACAGGAGCAGCTGACATGAAGGTGAAAGCGGTCTCCTTTTCCGAACTTGCGGGCTGGGAAACGGATGATCACAAGGCCGCCTTTGCAGCGTTTCGGCGCTCCTGTCACAAACTGCGCGCCAACGATGTGACCAAACAGGCGGATTGGAAAGACCTCTGCGCAATCACAAAATACGTGAACAACCCCAAAGCCTTCTTTGAGATTTTCTTTCAACCCGTTCTTATCGAAGATGGAAAATCAGCGTTGTTCACGGGCTACTATGAACCCGAAATCATCGCGTCTCGCACGCAGGTCGGTAAATTTAAATACCCACTCTACAAGCGGCCTGCCGAACTCAAGGAAGGCGTGCCTTGGAAAACCCGCGCTGAAATTGAAAATGGCGCCTTGGACGGGCAAGGGCTTGAATTGGCATGGCTCGCTGATCCTGTTGAAAACTTCTTCCTCCACGTTCAGGGCTCTGGCCGTCTCAAGCTAAACGAAGGCGGTTCCATGCGTGTGGGTTTTGCAGGAAAAAACCATCAGACCTATCGTTCGGTTGGCAAAGAACTCATCCGCCGTGGCGTGCTTAACTCCAGCAATGCCTCCGCTGGGTCTATCAAAACATGGGTCCGCAACAATCCCGTGGAAGGTCGCAAACTTCTGCAACACAATCCGTCTTTTGTATTCTTCCGTGAACTGACCAATCTATCCGAAACGGATGGTCCCATCGGTGCAATGGGCGTCTCTGTCACCGATGACCGCACCCTTGCGGTGGACCCAAAATACCAACCACTCGGTGCTCCTATTTGGATCAACAAACTTGGTGCTAAACCGCTTCACCGCTTGATGATCGCCCAAGACGTTGGCTCCGCCATCAAAGGCGCACAACGGGCGGACATATTCTATGGCACAGGTGCCGAAGCAGGCCGCGTTGCAGGCACGACCAAAGACCCAGGCCGCATGATCACCTTGCTTCCACACGCTTCTGCCCGACGCCTTTTGCCAGAGAATTGAGCCATGGCCCGAAAGAAACGTGCGCTTACAGAGAATGAGCAAGAACTGTGGAACAAAGTTATCAAACAGGTGGAAACCATCGAATCGATGCCGCCTCTGATAATATCCCCGGCCGTCAAACCGACCAAAACCCCCAAGGCGGAAACACCACGCGAGATTAAACCGTTCAAAGTCCGCCACGCCGAGCTTTGTGGATCGCCCCAGCCAAACATCCCCCAATATGGATCGCCGCAATTTCCAGCGCCTTCTAAAAGGCCAACTCGAAATTGACGCAACACTCGATCTGCACGGTTTAACCGCAGATCAGGCGCGCACCCAACTGCATATCTTCATCCAAAACGCCAACCGTTTGGGCAATCGCTTGCTGCTGATCATCACGGGCAAGGGCAACAAGAAAACAGTCGATGAATTTGGCCGCCCGCGTTCTGGTGTTTTACGCTCTGGCGTTCCCGAATGGTTGAAATCATCTGATGCGGTTCTTCAAGTCACGCAAGCCCACGGAAAACACGGCGGCGGCGGGGCATATTACGTCTACCTCAGACGGAAGCGTCGCTAGACTTCATATCGGGCCAAATCCGCGTCACCACAAACACGCTCCACACCGCGATTATGACCATATAGATTGCGTACCAAATCATCTGTTCTGGAAAATTGACACCTGCATCAATGCCCCACCCCGTCAACGCAGGACCAAAGGCAGATCCAATCACCATCAACGCCGTTGCCAGCGCTTTGATCGCCCCGATGAACCGTGTGCCATAAATCTCGGGCCAGAACGCGCCTTGAACCGTGCCATAAATCCCCCCTGTCAGCCCAACCAGCATAAACCCAACACCCATCATCATTGCGCTGTCCGTGTACCCCATCACCACAAAGCCAAGGGCCATTGGAACAGGTATCAGTGGCAGCAACTGAACAGCCCCCCATCGATCAATCGCCAACCCGCTCATCACCGCTGCGATCCCTGTGGTGATTGTGTAAACAGGAAACAACCGCACAATATCGCGGTGCGCCAATCCCTTTACGTCCGCCAAATGAACCTGTTGAAAAAACAGCGCAGTCCCAAACACAGATGTCACCGTGATGATCGGCACCAATCCCCAAAACCGCCAATCCTTGATCACATCCATTCGCGACCAATGTCGCCCGCGCATACCGATCGCATCATCTCTCTCAGACGCGACAGATGGCACGCGTTCCTCTTTCAACAACCAAACCAAAATTGGAATCGAAAGCCCTGCAATACAGGCGGCAACAACCCAAAGGCTCCGCCATGACCCGCTCGCCAACAGGCCCACAAACAGCATAGGTAGCAGGGCCTCACCAGTGGAATACCCTGCGCCCGCAACAGACAGTGCCTTGCCGCGCGCGCGCACGTACCAGCGGGCCATGGCAACAACTGCGATATGGCTCGTCATTCCTTGCCCCGTGAACCGAAGCCCGAAAATAACCACCACCAACATCCACCAAGACGCCACCGCGCTCATGGCCAGACACACCATCACCAGCGTCAAAATCACCACAATCGCCAGTGTGCGCACCCGAAAATGATCTGCCGCGCCCCCAGCCCAAATCATCAGAAACCCAGACGCCATGGTCCCAAGGAAATAGAGGCTCCCCCACTCCCCGTGGCTCAATCCAAACTCCGCCTGAATTTCCCCCGCAAAGATGGAAATAAAGTACGTTTGCCCAAAACTGGAAATAAACGTCAACAGAACCCCCGCCGCCAACCAGCGGGCATTCTCACGGATGAAGGGGATCAGACTCATATGGGATCAAGAACAGGAAACGCTCTTGGCGTCACGCCCTATCTTCACGTGTCCAAAATTATTTTGGGTGCGCTGGCCAACGGCCAAGGGACAACGCCCTAAAGCACATACCGACTGACATCCGTGCTCCGCGCCAATTCGCCCAAATGCGCCTCAACGTATTTCGCGTCAATCACAACGGATGATCCGCCCTGATCTGGTGCCACAAACCCCAGCTCATCAAACACCCGCTCGATAATGGTATAAAGCCGCCTTGCCCCGATATTTTCGACACTCGCATTTACCTCTGCCGCAATCCGCGCAATGGCGGCAATGCCATCCTCTGCAAAGGTCACCTCAACCTCTTCCGTTGCCATCAGCGCCGCATATTGCCGTGTCAGCGCATTGTCTGTCTCGGTCAAAATCCGCACAAAATCCTCTTCCGTCAGCGCGCGCAATTCCACACGGAT
>CAYWIR010000128.1:0-7088 GCA_964458375.1 uncultured Neptunicoccus sp. | reverse complement strand
AACGCAGAGGCCGTACCGCGAGTGGTTGATGCAGATTTCTCAGAGGAAGGTCCGAATGCGTGGTTGGTGCGTGAGGTGCCATTTACGGATGTGGAGGTGGCGTTTAGCGCCGAAACCGCAACGGATTGGGTGGCAGAGGCCTTGCGCATGGCGGATGGAGAGCCTGTGTTTTGCACTGAGCGGGTCACTTGGTTGAACGGTACGCCTGTGACATTGGCACGACTGCGATTTGGAGCGGGATATCGGATGGTCAGCACGCATTCGTTAGGGTAGTTTCCCCGCAAAGTTAAAAAAGGAACGCGCGATATGGCAATTTCATTGGCAGAAGGTCAAATGACCAAGGGGTTGTTTGGCGATACTGAGCTGTCGGTTCTGTTTTCTGACAGCGCTGAAGTGCGGGCCATGTTGCTGGTTGAGGGCGCATTGGCCGCTGCGCAAGGGACGTTAGGGATAATCCCTGAAGACAGTGGTGCGGTGATCCAGAGCATGTCGCGGGAGGTGTTGATTGACCCTGGCGCACTGGGCGCGGGAACTGCGCGGGATGGTGTGGTTGTGCCGTCGTTGGTTGCTGCATTTGTGGCGGCGATGGAAGAAAGCGAACAGGGTAAGGGGCATTCTGGTTTTGTGCACAAAGGGGCAACGTCGCAAGATATTCTGGACACGGGGTTGGTGTTGAGGCTGCGGCGGGTGTTTGATCTGTTTGATGGGCGTATGGCGGATTTGCTTATTACGTTAAAGGATCAAGCCGTTGCGCATCGGGAGACACCAATGGGTGCAAGGACACGGCATCAGATTGCGACACCTACGGCGCTGGGTGCACGGATTGCGGGCTGGGGAATGCCGTTTGTGCGGCACCGTGTGCGGCTTGACCAGATGCGGGATCGGGTTTTGGTTCTGTCCCTTGGAGGGGCGTCTGGGAACCTGTCTGCATTCGACGGGCAAGGTTTTGCATTGGCGGATGCGATGGCCGAGGAATTGGGATTGAACGCGGCTGAACTGCCCTGGCATTCTGGTCGGGATGGGGTTTTGGAATTTGCCAACCTGTGTGGATTGATTTGCGGGACACTGGGCAAAATGGCGCAGGATTTGCTGCTGTCCGCGCAGATTGGTGATGGTTTGCGCGCAGGTTCTGCTGGTGGATCGAGCACAATGCCCCATAAGGCAAACCCGACAGGTGCAGAGGCGATGTTGGCGTTGGCACGGCAAGGCCAAGGGTTAGTGGCGCAGATTTCTGGGGCAGCGATGCATGCGCAGGAACGAGATGGTGCGGCGTGGTCACAAGAGTGGTTGGCGTTGCCGTCTTTGGTTGTGGCGACAGGTGCCGCGTTGCGCCACGCGCAGGACTTGGCGGGATCGTTGAAGGTAAACAAGGATGCCATGGCGCAGGTGTTTGAAGACACACAGGGGTTGATGATGGCGGAGGCCGCAAGTTTTGCACTGGCAGAGCACATGGCGCTGAGCGATGCGCGGGTTTTGGTAAAAGGGGCCTGCGCCAAGGCGGTGGCAAGTGGCGAGCATTTGCGTGATGTGATGGCCCGCGAAACGGTGTTGTCGATTGATTGGGGTGTTGTTTTTGATCCCAGTGGCGCGCTTGGCGAAAGCGGAGCACTTGTTGATCGGTTTGCGGCGGCGGTTGCGTCTGGCGCATAGGACGGTTGCGGGATTGGCAGTACTCGGCTGGGGTCACAGACACTATATGTAGGTTGGTTTTGGAGCTGTGCGTCCAAAAGAACATGATCTTTGGGTGTGCCGCAGCCCATTTCCTTTGACTGTACACAGAACAGAGGCCGATTATGTCGAAACCAACCACTCAGAATGCGAAAGTCGTTATTATTGGTGCAGGATTTGGCGGCATTGCTGCTGCCAAAGCATTGGCCAAAGCGCCTGTTGATATCACCGTGATTGATCGGCGGAACTATCATTTGTTTCAGCCGCTTTTGTACCAAGTTGCGACCGCTGATTTGTCCCCTGCCGATGTGGCCTGGCCCATTCGCAGCATTTTTTCACGGCAGAAAAATGTGCGTGTGGTGTTGAGTGAGGTTTTGGATATCGACACTGAAGCGAAAGAGGTTGTTGGGGAGGACAGTCGGTTTGAATACGATCACTTGATCGTCGCATCAGGGGCGCACCATTCTTATTTTGGGCGCGATGAATGGGAGCAGCACGCGCCCGGATTGAAGCGTGTGATTGATGCGACTGAGATCCGTAAGAATGTTCTAATGGCGTTCGAACGGGCGGAAATTTCCGAAGACCCAGAAGAACAGGCTCGACAGCTGACCTTTGTAGTTGTGGGTGGTGGTCCGACTGGTGTGGAGATGGCGGGAGCCATTGCGGAATTGGCGCATCATGCGTTGGCGAAGGATTTTCGACATATCAATTCGCGCAGTGCGCGGATTATTCTGATCGAAGCAGGGCAGCGGTTGTTGAATGCGTTTCCTGAAAAACTGTCGGATAAGGCGCAGAAATCGTTGGAAAAACTGGGTGTTGAGGTGATGTTGGGAACCATGGTTCAGGACATCACTGAGGAGGGAGTTGCCTTGGATGGCGCGTTCATCCCATCGGCGTGCAAGGTTTGGGGTGCAGGTGTTGCAGTGAAGAACGTTGGGCGCTGGTTGGGTGTCGAGGCGGACCGTAGTGGGCGAATTATTGTGGCAGAGGATTTATCGGTGCCAGAGCATCCTGAGGTATCTGTGATCGGTGATGCGGCGAAGATTGCGTGGAAAGACGGGGCGGATGTGCCAGGGATTGCACCTGCGGCAAAGCAAGGCGGCAAGTATGTGGCGAAACGGATTATGGCGCATTTGAGCGGTAAGCCCGCGCCTGCGCCATTTGTGTACAAACACGCAGGAAATCTGGCCACCATTGGGCGCAATTCAGCTGTGATTGATTTTGGTAAATTCCAAATGTCAGGGTTCATCGCGTGGTGGATTTGGGGTGTTGCGCACATCTATTTTTTGATCGGAGTGCGCCAGCCAATTGTCGTGGCGTTTAGCTGGTTTTGGTCCTACGTGACCTATTCAAAAGGGGCGCGGTTGATCACTGGATTGCGCCCTTTGTATGAGGGCGCTGAAAAAGAGACAGGTTCAAAAATCGGATAGTTTTGCCAGCTTATTCAAGAGGTTGTTCAACTGAGCTTTGCCAAACGCCTCTTCCAGTTCTAGGTAGATTTTGCGTGCCTCTGGCGCGATGAGGGCGATAACATCTTGGCCTGTCTGGGTCAGGTGGATGATTTGTTTGCGCTTGTCTGTAGGGTGTTTTTCACGGCGGATCATATCGCGCTTTTCCAAAAGCGCGAGGATACGTGTGAGGCTGGGTGTCAGGACCACGCAGCGTTCGCCCAGTTCGGTGGGTTCTAGTGGGCCAACTTCGTCCAACACGCGCAACACGCGCCATTGTTGTTCGGATAGGTCATGTTCCATGAGATAGGGGCGAATGCGTTTCATCAAAGATTCGCGGGCGCGCAAGAGCATGATGGGGAGGGATTCTTCGGTTTTGGCGAAAAATTTGCTCATGTGTTATGTGTCCTGCGAAAAATGATTAGCAGGTTCAGTATAAGGGGGCTGTGCTGAAAGGGAAACGAGTTTTGTTTGGATGGGCGGTTAAGGCCTATTTAGGTCTTCAAAAAACAAAGGTCGGCTTACTCTGGTCGCTGGTTTGGGCCCGAGTAAGCCGTTGATTGTTTAGTTTTTAAGGTGAATTGGGATCATTTCGCGCAATTTGGCGTCGAGCACTGGGTCGAACTTGCACTGTGATCCAGCGGCAAGGATTTCTTCTTTGCGCGCGGTGGCCTTTTTCAGAAGGTCGGGTTTGCCAAGTTCGGCCCATTCTTTCGGGGAGGTGCGGTCGCCCATGTTGGGGTAAACATAGTCTGCTTCCATTCGTGTCAGCGTTTCCCCCGTGCCGAGATAGTGGCCAGGGCCGTTCATGCACACATCGGCAATTTGTTCGAGCGCGAGGGTTTCGTCGTTCACCTCGATCCCGCGCACGCAGCGCAGGGCTTGGCCGATGATATCGTCCCCAAGGACGAGGCTTTCGTGGCAAAAGCCAAGGAGGGATGCGTGCATACCCGCTGCTTCGTAGATCATGTTCACGCCAGACAGGCCCGCCATGACGTTGGAACACATTTGTTCCCAGCCTGCTTGCATATCGGGCATTTTGGAATCCGAAGCGCCCGCAGCGGCACCACCTGGGAGGCCGTAAAAGTGGTGCATTTGTGCGCAGCCCGCTGTTAGGAGCGCCTGTTCGCCAGAGCCGATGGACATGGCCCCTGTACGCAGATCAAGACCAAAGGGCCAAGTGCCGAAGATGGCGGGATGACCGGGCGCGATGGCGTTGACGTAAACCAGACCGCCGAGGCATTCGGCGGTGGCCTGTACGATGGCGCCTGCGATGGTGGAGGGTGCAGTTGCGCCAGCCATGCCAGCAGACAGAAGGAGCACAGGCATACCGCCGCGAATGCACGCCTCCATGACTTCGCAGCTTTCGGTTGCGAATTTCATGGGCGGCACAACAAAGCAGTTGGAATTGGACATCCACGGGTTGGCGCGGTAGTTCGCTTCGCCGCCTGAAATTTCATAGATCATTTCCAGAGCGTCAGGGACGAAGTCTGGTTCGGTAAAGGATGTGCCGATGTGTTTCGTTGTGCCTGATGCAGTGGCGTAGATGGTGTTGAGGTCCATTTCGCGGTTGTCAGCGATATCGCGGCAGACCATTGGGCGTTGCAGGAAGTGGATGTTGTCGAGGCGATCGACGATACGTGCGGCATCGTGCAAATCTTGGACGCCGCATTCACGGTATTGGTTTCCTTCGACATCCACGAGATGCACGGCGGCGCCAGCGGTGCCGTAGTGGACGCGGCTGCCGTTCAGTTCGAGGTTGTTTTTGCCATCACGACTGTAAAGCGTGATGTCTTTGTTTGCTTTGGTCAGCATGTCTTCGACAAGGGCGCGGGGGAAGCGGATGCGTCCGTCTTCGCCTTGGATTGCACCTGCGTCCGTTAGGATTTTCACACCTGATGGGGGCGCATCGGCGAGGCCGATGTTTTCAAGGGCATCAAGGGCTGCGGTGTGGATTTGCAGGATTTGTGCGTCTGACAGGGGTTTGTATGTGCCACCTTCCATGCCTGGGCGGATGGAGCGTTCTGCTTTGGCAATTGGGGCTGCGCGGAGGGCTTGGCGGGCTGATCTACCGCCTGCGCGGCGGGCTTTGGGTGCTGACATTTTTGTATTCGCTTTGATTGAGTGTGTGGGTAGGATTGAAACGCCTAGGCCTGGGGGGACCCGCGTGCCGCACGGCCACGGTTCGCACCGATGGTGCGCGAAACGAGGTGGGTCATCCAATTTAAGTCAATCATGTGCTGTCTCTGATACTGCGGTGTCAGAGTGCGACAGTTTGTCAAAGGGAGCATGCCTGTTTGCGTCAGAAGGGTCGTTTTTGGACCGTTACCAACTGCCGCTTGCGCCGCCGCCTGAAGAGGAGCCACCGCCAAAACCGCCACTTGACCCACCTGAGGAGGAGCTTTCGGTAATGCGGGGGATCGTGACCATTTCTTCGTAGGCGTAGTTGCAGTTTTTACAGGTGTAATCGACCCGTGCTTTGCCTGAATGGGATGTGGTGGCTGCGGTTAAAGTGGTGCGCACCGAATGCATGGTTGTGTAATTGCATTTTGAACAGACGGAGTAACTGGAAAACCAGCCTTTGTAGCCTTCGATTTGTGTGTGGTCGTCGTAGGGGCAATACCAAACATCGTAATCGACGGATTTCAGCGCCTCTTCCACTTGTTGGCCTTGGGCGAGGTATTGATCGTCTTCAAATTCGGCCAAACGACGCATTTTGCGGCCGCAGATGTTGCAGGTGCGTGCTTTTAACCGCATCCAACGTCGCCAGAGTTGAACACCAAAACCCGTGCCGCCCAATCCCAAGGCGCCAAGGATCCATGCCCAGACGCCACCACTTCGAGCGTTGTCCTGAATGTGGACTGTTTCGTTTTTTAGACGGGACCGCAGAGTGGGTTGGTTGTTGTCGCCGTAGTCTAGCACAAACCGTTTGAGGACTTCTTTGGTGCCAGCCTCAATCCCAGAGGCGTAACGGTCTTCTTTGAAGAAGGGGAGGAAGAAATTATCAATCACGTTTTTGGCGCGATCATCGTAGCGGGCGGGGTAGCCTGATCCGAGCGCGATGCGCATTTCGCGATCCGCTTTGGCGACAAGGATCAGGATGCCATCGTTGCGATCTGCATTGCCAATGCCCCATGCGTTGAACAGGCCAGTTGCGAAGGTTTCGATGGAGGAGCTTTGGCCGTAATCGCTGCGTGCGTTGATCGTAACAACAGTGATTTCGAGATCACGCTCTTGCTTTGCGGTGCGGAGCATTGTGACGAGGCGTGCTTCGGATTGATCGTCGATGATATCGGCGAAATCGTTCACAAAGAGCGAGGTGTAGTCTGGGTAGCCTTGCGCATGGAGCGCAAGGGGGAGCCAAAGAAAGGCGCATAAGGCGAGAATGCGGTTTTTCAGAATTGTCATGCTGTAACCCTATGGGCCGCTGAGGCGCGGATCAAGTTGCCTCGGGCGATGCGAGTTCGGTTATGACATCGTAGGCGAGCATTACATCTTCGCGTGTGCAGTCAAATTGGCCTGCTACAAACCGGATTACATAGACGCCGTTGTGCAAGGTCTGTGTAAGGTAGATGCGCCCGTCGTCGTTGATCTTTTGCAATAAGGCTGCGGAGGCGTCGTTTGGATCTGCCCCTTGGGGGGTGTGCTGAAAGGTGAAAAGCGATAGGTGGCGTTTGGTTGTGATTGTGAAATCGGGATGGGCGGCCAGTTTTGTTTCGAGTTCGCCTGCCCAAGCGACGTGGTTGCGAATGCGGGTTCTGAGCCCTTCGAGCCCGTAAGCCCGTATCAGAAACCAAAGTTTCAAAGCGCGGAAGCGGCGGCCCAAGGGCACGGTCCATTCGTTAAAGTTGGTGATTTCTGCGGCTTGAGGTGTTTCAAGGTAAGAGGGACGCAGGCCCATTGTGCGGCGCTGAATATCCGCGTCTTTGAGGAACTGGACGGAGCAATCAAAGTTGGCCCCAAGCCATTTGT
>CAYWIR010000127.1:0-7089 GCA_964458375.1 uncultured Neptunicoccus sp. | reverse complement strand
CCGATTTCGGCACTAACCCATGCCACATTGGATGTCTTATGTACGGATAGCGGCACCCGCGCGGTGGCACGTGCCATGATGCTCGAAGCACAAGAAATTGCCGAAAAACTGGGGGTGAAATTCCCGATTGATGTGGAACGGCGCATTGACGGCGGTGCAGCCGTGGGGGCACACCGTACATCTATGTGGCAAGATCTTGATCAAGGCCGCCCGATGGAAATCGACGCGCTTGTAAAGGCGGTGCAAGAACTGGGCACCCTGACGCACACCGCCACCCCGACAATCGATACCGTTCTGGCGTTGACACAACTTCGTGCAAAGACTGCTGGGCTATACTGACCACATTGCAGGTCTGAACGCAGACATCACCTGAGTCTGCTGTCGTCAACGACGTCCTACAACCAATGTGCTGGGGCGATGCACCTGATGTCTTGGGTAACACTAAGCCTCAGGGTCAGCGACCCGGACCAAAACCGGGCTGTCACCAATGATGAAAACGCCCCCGTGGGGCGTTTTCTTAGCAATCGCGATTTGTTTTTAGATCAGTTCCGCGACGGGAAAATCCCAAACATACAAATACAGGTCTGCATGCCCAAATAGGGATCGCGGATCGGGAACGGGAGGTTTCCGCCGGTGTTGCCGATACTCAGCGGGTTCAATGTCGCATCCACGGTGTTGCTATTTTCATAGATATTCAAAGGCGTGCCATCGATTGAAACATCCGGAAACGCGAGCAGATCACCGTTTGGTCTTTTCTGGTCTGCGACTTGGTTGGTGCCCCGCAAAGCGTGCGTGTGTGATGGCATTTCGGCGGGGGACATTGTGTAGGTCTCAGCGCCGCCTCGTTGCCCCCATGTGACATTGCTCAGCCCCGGACCTGCGCCCATGTTGCCACCTACGATTGATCGGCTGCGCAGATCAGGCAGGCCAAATGTCGTCCGGCCGTCGCCCCCATATGTTGTCCCGATCAGGGAAAACAGCGCAGTGTTCGAATTGATCGCCATCAACTGCCCAGCCGTGTTTGCCCAGGATCTTGGGCAGAAATTCGTCGCGAAAGTTCTAATTTCACTTATTATACACTCCTGCGCGCTGGCTTTGCCCGGCGCCAAAGTCACACCTGCTGACAATGCGACCAATGCAACAAAGGTCATGACGTTCGTTCGTAGTTTCGCAATCATAGCAAATCCTCTTGTTCATAATATCAACTTCAAGTTGCTAACAGCTACGAGACAAGTTAACCCTGCGTCAAGTTTTTTGGTCAGGATGGCTTTCGATGCTCACCAAGGACAAAGCGGAACTATTTGATTTGACGGTATTTCAAACGACCCGCCCTTTTGATCCTTTCGACTGCCCGAAAGGTGTCGCGTTGATCTGTGCCCTGACGTGCTTTGTCGTGGAATGGTGTGGTCCGCTTAAGTAGGCGCCTGCAAAGGTGACGTTCCTGACGATAAGAACACGAAAGCTAAACCGATCACTGAACGTCGAAATTGCGTGACAGGTCAATGCTTTGACCGTAAAGATACTCCTCATTATACGCCTCTAAATTGCATTGATTCGAATGAAACTCTCAATAGTTGTCATTTTTCACAACATGCGACGCGAGGCTCAGCGGACATTGCATTCGCTGAGCAAAGCCTACCAACGCAATGTCGATGACCTCGATTATGAGGTGATCGCAATTGACAATGCGTCCGAAAGGCCGCTTGACGCTGATCTCGTCCAATCGTTTGGACCAAACTTTCGATATCATTATTACGACACCACATCCGTATCTCCCGTTAATGCGGTGAACCATGGTGTGACCCTCGCACGGGGCGATGCGATTTCTGTGATCGTAGATGGTGCGCGGATGGCGTCGCCTGGATTGATCGCACAGTCGGTGGCAACAATGGGCCTCGCGCCAGAGGTCTTCGCATGCGGATTGGCGTGGCATATCGGACCCGACATTCAGCCACGCAGTATCCAACATGGGTACAATCAAGACATTGAGGATCGACTCCTTGATGCCGTTGACTGGCGGCGCGACGGGTATCAGTTGTTTTCTATCTCGACCATCGCGCCATCTTCTCGCAAAGGGTTTCTGGGCGACCTGCCAGCAGAGGTCAGTTGGTTTTGCATGTCCAAAGCGAAATTTGAAACGCTCGGCGGGTTCAACCCTGCGTTTCAAACACCCGGTGGTGGGCTGTGTAACCACGAGTTTCGCAACCGCGCCGTCACGGCCCCTGACATGACGAGTGCCGTGATTTTAGGGGAAGGGGTGTTTCATCAGGCCCATGGTGGTGCGGCGACTGGGGCATTGCCAAATGCGCGACCCAACAAGATGTTTAATGACGAATACAAGCGGATCATTGGTAAACCATTCAGCGCGGCCCCACCTGTGAAAACCGTGTACGTTGGGGAAGTGACGGCCATGGCGCGTCCGTATCTTTTGTTATGATCAGTCCGTTTGGCACAACTGAGCGCGTCAAGACGCACACGCCAATTGCGATTGGTGGCCTCGGTGGCAGCGGCACACGCGTATTCGCAGCGAGCTTGAAGAACGCAGGCTATGACATCGGGTCCAAATTGAACGGCCCACTTGATAATTTATGGTTCACCATTCTTTTCAAACGTCGGGCTTGGTCACGTGCAGTGCCTGACCCCGCCGATGTCGCCGTTTCGGTTGATCTGTTTCATCGGGCGATGACCACCGGGTTGGCAGGCAATTTGACAGACAATGAGTCTGAACTGATTCACACTTTGGCGTCCGATTTGGTTCCATCGGGGTCGTGGAAATGTGGCGCGCAAGCGGATCAGGTCGACAGCCTGATACACAGTGGTCTGCAGGCTGGTGGACGTGGCCAACCTTGGGGGTGGAAAGAACCAAACACCCATCTGTTTCTGCCCCAATTGAATGAAAGGATAGCAGGGCTGCGCTATATCCATGTGGTGCGCGATGGGCTTGATATGGCGTTCAGCAAAAATACTTGGCAGGCCGATCATTGGGCGCATCACTACGGGCTAGGGCGCCGAAATGGCCCGTCTGATCCTATACAACAGTTGCGGTTCTGGAGGGCCGCGAACCGCCGCGCGATTCAATACGGACAGCAACATATGGCGGGTCAGTTTATGGTCATGGACTACGATGCATTTTGTACCCAACCCGACGTGCATTGGCCGCGTTTGCAGAAATTTTTGGGCCAACCAAAAGATACGCCAATTCCTGAAGGCTTTGTTGCGCACACGAGCATTGGTCGCAGCCAGACGAAGGACGTTTCGATCTTTCCCGACGAACTGCTGGCCGATTGCCGCATGCTTCAGCAAGAAGTTGACCACTTGGTACAGGTTTCACACTGATGTTTTGGCCTAGTCCCACACCTGTCGGGTTGAACCATAATTCCTTCGGTCTTTTGGGCGGCGGTGGCCTTGCCGGAAAAGCCGTTCAATTTTGCAAAAGATGTCTGGAACAACCGCATAGGAGCCGCATGTGAGGCAAGACAAAAGAGCGATCGTGTTTCTGGCTTGGGGTGACAAAGCAGCGCCATCAATTGCGCGCTGTCTCAACAACAGCGTTTTGCCCGATTATCCTGTTTATTTGATAACAGACGTGAATACCAACACGGACGCATTACCGTCACATGTTCAGGTCGTCCCCACAACCTTCACCATCGCCGGCAATCGGCGCAAAAATGCATTGTTGCGCGATCTCCCGCCCGGCTTTGAAACGGTGCTTTTTCTGGACATCGATACTGTCGTGATCGACGATATATCGCTGGGGTTCGACATGGCCGAAAAGTTTGGCTTTGCGATGGCTCCGGCCCCGCATTACGATTTGGGCACCTTCCGAAATTTTAGAACGATAATGGAGCAGGAAGGCGTGCCAGCCCGCGGGCAGATCGTCTATAATTCTGGGGTGGTTTTCTTTTCGCTCAAACACCCTGAGGTCGCGCCAATTTTCGCGGAATCCTTGCGGCTCGCTGAAAAGTACGAAGGGACGCCATGGGGGGATCAGCCGTTTCTCAGTCTCGCGATGGACCTGTATGATTTTCATCCATATGCCTTATCGCCAAGCTTTAACTATCGCGGCTTGGGTGAAATCGTCAGCGGATCGGTTCGTATTTGGCATTCTTATAATGATGTCCCCGAAAATGCCGCTGACCTGGAGTACGGGTTTTTGCATCGCTACCAAGGCGGAGAATTTGTGCGCGTGCGCAAAGTTCCAAAGTAGAGGGCAGTATGGTCGACCAAATTATATTTCATGTAGGCGCGCCAAAAACGGGGTCCACTTATTTGCAAAAGCGGATTTTGCAAAACAAAGAAGCCTTACAAAGCCGCGGCATTTGCTACCCCACAAGGACTGGATTTGAACGGATTGCTGCAAATGCCAAACTGATTAATTATGGCATCGACCCTGAGAAGGCGACAGAATTTCGCAAAGCATTTCCAGCCGTTGATGTCGGCCAGCTAGACCCGACCGAAGAATTCAACGCGCTCCTTTCCAAATGTCCGTCAGATACCAAAACGGTGATCTTGTCGTCCGAAGGGATGCTGCCACGCTACGCCCCCGATTTGGCGCGTTTTGTCCCAACCGGACCACAGACAACAATCGTTCTGTGTGTGCGCCGACAAGACAGTTGGATCGATTCCTTCTTCAACCAAGAGGCCAAGAAAAACCGGATGAACAGCATTGACGACGTTGTTGATCTTGCGCTCAATGGCGGGAACGAGACGTTGTGCCAACCCGACTGGTGGCAGCACTACCAAAATTGGAGCGCCAATTTCGAGCGGTGCGAAGTCTTGTTCTTTGACCAGAAAACACCGAGTTTTTGGGACTCATTCGCACAGGTCGCAGGATTTGAACCTGATGCAATGCAGGATATCGATCGTGCTAATGAATCCCTCTCTCCAATGGTGCTGCTATATCTGGCTTGTCTGCCGTCAGCGATGCCAAGGGCAGAGTTTATGATCCACCGCAAGGCGGCGCAAAAACTGGCCCAACCTATAGATTTATCCCCCAAAAAGTTCAGTATGATTTCGCGCGCGGCGCGCGCTGATCTGCGTGCGCGATTTGAGGCCGGAAATGACCGCCTGCAAAAGCATTTCGGAATTACGGGCAACCCTTTGTACATCGCCCCAGAGGCAGCGCACTATATCGACCCACGCGATCTGATAAACAGCGTGGCGTTCAAGGATTTTCAACAAACAGTGCAAGATGCTGTGCAAAGCGCAAAGGCGTCTTAGATGATCGCAAGCATGACTCATACGCTATTGGTGTTGGGATGCCAGCGCAGCGGCACAACGATGACAGGCCAAATTTTGGGCGCGCATGAAAATGCCATCCTGATTGATGAATTTGAAGGCCTTTATCCGTGGTTCCATGCCGTTGCAGATCAGGCAGAGGGGGCCGCGCAGCACACGGACAAAGTTCTGCGAAAGTCCGCCGAGAAATACAAAAACCTTGGTTCAAAATATACTGAGGAAAACGGCCAGATCAAACCTGCATCCCACATCAGCCATACTGTGCTAAAAGCCCCAAACCTGACCTTCGAAGAACCCAAGATCACCAATTTGAAGGGACAGTTGCGCATCGTTTTTCCGCAACGCGATCCGCGCGCGGTCGTGTCCTCAATGCTGCGCCTTTCGCATATCGATTTTGTCGGAAATCAGATCAGACGCCTGCAAAGCGCGCACCATGTGATAGACGCATTTGAAGACGATTGTGCGGTGCTTTTTGATGATACGCAGCCCATTTGGGTCCGCGCAGCGAAGATCTGGAAAATAAAAACAGGACTATCTGCCCATTTTGCGGCGAAAGGGCACCCTGTGCTGCCGTTCAAGTACGAAGATCTTGTTGCCACGCCAGACAGCGTGATCCCCCAAATATTGGAATTTTGTGATCTGCCGGTCAGCGAAACAGCACTTCACCCCGAAGCACTGTACACAGGTGAGGGCCCGGGCGGAACTGACCGAACCCGCCGCATTGACACACAGGCACTAGAACGCTGGAGGAAAGACATGACACCAGATCAAACGCGTGACGTTCTGCACGCAGCAGCCCCCTTAGCAGAGGAGCTGGGCTTTGTCTGAGGGCTTGGCCGTCGTTGGCGCGTCGCAGCCAATTGTGCTGATCGGTCGTGGCGGGGGGGGCACCAGATTGTTATCTGAATTGGCCGCCGGGTTGGGCGTGTTTCTGGGCAATAAACTCAACGTTAGTTTTGACTCGGTCGAATGGGTGAAATCCATCTATGGGATTGCGATTAAGTCATGCACTGCCTCCGCGCCGCTCGACTCTGTTCAAATTGATCAAGACGTGCGGACGCTCCATAAAACTGCGGCGGACATTCTGAGCAAAGGTGCACAAAACCCGTCAGGGCTTTGGGGATGGAAGCTGCCAGAAACAACGGTCATCGCCCCACGGGTCAGTCTCGCTTTCCCCAATGCGCGGTTTGTCCATTTGACGCGTCATCCAGTGGCCAGTTGCTGCCGGAGGTCCCACATGACCTCGCGTTTGGATAGTCAACTGGGACAGGCGGTTCTTTCGGCGGCTTATAAACACCACGGGCGCCCTTGGTCCAAAGTCGAAACCGACACAGTTGCGATTCATAATGCGATTAGCTGGGCCTTTCAGGCGGACATCGCTGCAACAACCTTAGAAACACAGGTCGAAGAAAGACGCCAAATCAGCCTGCGCTACGAAGACCTCTGCACTGACCCGATCGCAGCACAAAGAACACTCCAGAAGTTCCTTGGCCTGACGCCCAATCAAACCGAAGAAACGCGGATGCCCCTCAAAATAGACCCTGCGCGACGAAACGATCAGTCAAGAACACACCCAGACGCACAAGCCGTCTGGGACATCTGCGCCAATCAAGCGCAGCGGTTGGGGTACACGTGGCAGTCATAAAGCCGGATATTTACGGTCGCTCAGAACTCAGCCGCCCTTAGCTGAACCGACCCGTCTTTATGGCGGTCTCCTCAGCTGGGAAACGCGCCAACTCCAAAAATCCGGCTCTTCGGGCCAGCGGGTCAGGCCAGACAAAACAACGCTATAGGAAAATGGTGGGCGACCCTGGAATCGAACCAGGCGTGCGTCTCCGCGAGGGAGTTACA